>CAKZNJ010000428.1 GCA_937129505.1 uncultured Anaerolineae bacterium
TAGGTGAGCTTCCTGGGGTTGCGATGGAGGGTTGGTATTATTGGGGTCCCTTCGATGACCTGCCCGCTGCCCAAAGCCGCGGGGGATTTACCCACATGCAGGAGTTAATCAAGGACATTCCCCTGACTGCGGCAGAAGCACACCGCGTTATTTTGTGGGATGAAGTTGGGGAGACCGAGGGAACCGGCATCGTTCACATTGCGCCTGGCTGTGGGGCGGAAGACTTTCAATTGGGAAAACAACACGGTTTGCCTATCGTGGCTCCTCTGGACGATGAGGGCTATTTTGTCGACGGATTTGCTTGGCTCAGTGGAATGCATGTCTCGAAGGTAGCCACGCCCATCTTTGAGGACTTGGAACGCAAAGGGTTGCTCTATCACGTTGAACCCTATACTCACCGTTATCCCACCTGTTGGCGTTGTAAGGAAGAATTAATCTTCCGCTTGGTTGATGAATGGTTTATTAGTATGGGAGAGGTCTATGATAAGCCCCGTGAACAACTCACCGCAGAGGAAAAGGCGCGCAGCTTGCGCTACCAGATTATGGATATCGTGGACCAAATCCGCTGGATCCCAGAGTTTGGCTATGCCCGCGAGATGGATTGGCTGCGCAATATGCACGATTGGATGATCAGCAAAAAACGCTATTGGGGGTTGGCTCTGCCGATTTGGGTGTGTGAGCAATGCGGCAAATATGAGGTGATCGGAAGCGAATTTGAGCTGCAGGAACGAGCCATTGCCGGCTTAGATGTCTTCGACCATCATACCCCGCATCGCCCCTTCATTGATGCTGTCAAGTTGCGTTGCCCGGCTTGTAGCGGCGAGATGAGCCGTATCCCCGATGTGGGTAATCCCTGGTTGGACGCCGGCATTGTTTCCTTCAGTACCTTGCGCTATCGTTCTGACCCCGAATACTGGCGGCAATGGTATCCTGCCCACTGGATTAGCGAATCATTCCCCGGCCAATTTCGCAACTGGTTCTACAGCTTGCTGGCTATGGCAACGGTGATCGCGGGCGAGCCACCATTTTTGGAAAACTTTGGCTATGGCACTCTGTTGGCTGAGGACGGGCGGCCGATGCATAAGAGCTGGGGCAATGCCATCGAGTTCAACGAAGCGGCGGATAAGATGGGGGTAGATGTGATGCGCTGGTTGTACTGCAACCATAAACCCGAAAACGACCTGTTATTTGGCTATCATCGCGGCGATGAAGCCCGCCGCCGCTTTTTGATCCCGTTGTGGAATGTCTACACCTTCCTTGCCACTTATGCCCGCTTGGATGGCTGGGAGCCAACCTTTGCATTCGATCCAGCTTATCCAGAGGGAAGTACGCCTCAGAGCGATCACTTGCTCGATCGTTGGATCCTAACCCGCCTGAATCAGGTAACGCCGATTGTCACAAACGCTTTGGAAAACTCCGATAGCTTGACCGCAACCCTAGCCCTTGAAGCCTTGCTGGATGACCTGACGAATTGGTATGTCCGTCGCTCGCGACGCCGTTTTTGGAAATCGGAGCAGGATCAAGACAAACGCATGGCTTATGATACCTTATACCACGTGGTGGTGAAGCTGATTCGGCTGCTTGCGCCGTTCATCCCCTTTGTCACCGAAGCCATTTATCAAAATCTGGTGCGCAGTGTGCGGCCTGAGGCTTATGAAAGTGTGCACCACACCTCTTGGCCGCTAACCGATGAACAGGCAGTGGATAGCACCTTGGAAGAACAGATGGCACTGGCGCGTCAGATTGCGAGTTTGGGCTTGAGCGCCCGCAACTCAGCGGGTCTGAAAGTGCGGCAGCCGCTTGCCAAAGTTTTTGTCTACGCTGGAAAGACCAAAGCCCTCTTGCCTGAATTGGTTGAGATCATCAAGGACGAGTTGAACGTTAAAGAGTTCGAGTTCGTTGAAAAAGCAGAGCAGTTGGTTACTTACCAGATTTTGCCCGACAACAAATTGCTCGGCCCGAAATTTGGCGCGCAGTTTCCTAAGATACGCGCGGCATTGGCAGAAATGGATGCTGCAAAAGTGGCTACCTTGGTGCAGTTGGGTTTAAGTGTCCCCTTGCAAGTGGATGGGCAGACCATTGAGTTAGAAGCAAACGAAATCCTCGTGCAGACCAAACCGGCTGAAGGTTTAGCCGTTGCCTTTGATAAGCTTGCCACAGTTGCGATCGACACCAATGTGACCCAGGAGCTGCGTGCCGAAGGACTAGCCCGCGAATTGGTGCGCCGAATTCAAGCCATGCGCAAAGAGGCTGGTTTCAACATTGAGGATCGCATCAGCACCTACTATCAGGCGGACGAAGAGTTGGCGGAGATCTTTCGTTCTTGGAGTGACTATATCAAAGCTGAGACCCTGACCCTCCATCTCCTCGCTGAAACTCCTCCGCCGCAGAGCTATCAAGAGAGCCATCAGATCGATCAGCATAAGGTGCTGATTGGTGTGCTGCGCTAAACTGGCAGGGAACATCAATGCTAAATAAAATGGTGTCTTTGTGTGGTAAACTTCAATTAATCCCACAAAGACACCAGCGCCAAAAGGCACTCAAATCGGAAAGGCATACGGGCATAAAGCTGGCAAAGCGAATTGGTGGGGGTGAGCGCTGGTGCGATCGTTGAAAGAAGACAGGTGAGCTATGAATCCTTTTCTGATGCGATTGCTTGTGAAGTCATTATCGCTTATCTTTTGGGTGAGCTGCTTTGTGTCCTTTCCTACGGTGACCGCCCGAGCTGACATGGGCATCAAACCCCGAATGGAATTCAAGTTCGCCGGCCAAGACCCCCAGCAAACGCTCTCCATCCAAGAGACAACCCTGTACGAATGTGAACAAGCGGATTGTTCAGACGCTCAAGCAATCCAGAGTATTGGACCACAACAGTTGTACTGTGAAGGGGAAAACTGTTCTATATCCTTCTACGATTTTCAGCCTTATTATCAATTAGAGGTCAAGTTTGAAGACGGTCGAACCTTAAGAAGCCAGACTTTTGCACCGTATGGCCTTCACTCTTACTATCTGGTCACCGTGGGTGAAAGTGACTTGGTGGTCGAGCGCCGCCTTGCGTTTGATCTTCTCTCTGCGCCAATTTGTTTATCGGTGTGCGGATCGCTCGGGATTGCAATGTTTGCTTTGCTCTTTTTGGTTTTGGGATTGAATAAGCGATAGAACTCACCTCAGGGCTGTTATCACTATTGCTCACGCTGGGGGTGGAAGCCCTTGTCGTCATAGGATTTGCCATTTGTCGGCGAAAGCCGCTCAAGAGCCTTGTCCTAAGTGCCGTTTTTATTAATCTAATAACCCAGCCGCTGTTGACATTGGGGCTAGGGGTTTTCTATCGTTTTTACCCGCAAGCTTTGCTGATCGGTGAGGCAATGATTTGGCTGGGCGAAGCATTTTTTCTAGCGCGCATCCCTGCCAATCGTTTGGATTGGCGCCAGGCTTGTGTGCTCAGCTTGATGATGAACAGCCTGAGTTTTGGAGTTGGCTTGGCTTTGCCATGGTAATGCTCAGGTGAGAGCAAGGAAGGCGTATTGCGTCTAGCAGTTCGAAATAGGTGAGACGTCTAAAAGATTTCTCAGTCGCTGACGCTCGTTCGGAATGACATGTTCCTCCGTGACATTTCGAACGCAGTGAGCAAATCTTTGTTAAGATTCCTCAATCGCTGTACTCCATAGAGCGCAGCAGCGAATTAGCCACTTTATTCCTAATAGAATAACCCTCCCGACGTCAGGTCAAGCCCATTGAGCTAACCTCCTTCCGTCACTCAGTTTCTTCCATAAACTCGAGAAATGCTTGAACAACAACGGGGTCAAATTGTTTGCCAGCCTGAGAACGGATATAGTCTAAAGCCTCTTCTCTTGTCCATGCCCGCCGATAGGGGCGGTTGCTGGTCAAGGCATCCCATACATCGACCACAGCAAAAATGCGCGCCTCTAGAGGGATCTCAGCACCTTTCAACCGACGCGGATAACCACTGCCGTCCCAGCGCTCATGGTGACAATAGGGGATATTCAGAGCAGGCTTTAAGTACTCGGTTGAGGCGAGCATTTCATAAGCTAGGCGCGGGTGTTGGTGCATAAGAGCCCATTCCTCTTCACTTAATGGACCAGCTTTGAGCAAAACTGTATCGGGAATGGCGATTTTGCCGATATCATGCAAAATACAACCGCGGCGAATGTGCGGCAAAAGAGAAGGATCCACGCCCAATCTCTCCGCCAATTGCAAAGTTAGGTTGGTAACTCGTAACGTGTGCCCCTCTGTTTCTTTATCGCGCAGCTCCAGGGCTTTTGACCATCCCTCAATCGTCGCCTCATACGCAAGTGAAATGTTCAGAGTGGTACGCCGTAGTTCATCAAACATCTCTGCATTCTCGACGGCTAAAGCCGCGTGATCGGCCAACATTTCAAACAAGCGTTTCCAGTCGTCCTCGGGGCAGAAAGGACGGCGAAAGAAAACCTCCAATACTCCCTTTAGTTTCCCTTTAGCAATGAGAGGCGCCGCCCCATAGGCTTGAAATCCCTCCTGTCGAAAGGTTTGAGCAAAACCGCTGCTCAGTGCGCGCAAATCGGTGATGGTGACGACCTGCCGTTCGACAGCCGCTTTACCTGCCAGCGAAGTAGCCAAAGAGACAAACGTTTGTTCATACTGGCGAGTACGAAAACCGTTATAGGCAGCATATTCCAACGTCTGTAAATATGGGTTATAGCGCAGGACTCCTACTGCATCAGCGCCTAATTGGGCAAGGCTTTGCTGCATCAGCACATCGAAGACCAAACCGAGATCCATGGTGGCGGTCAGAGCTCTTCCCACCGTTTGCACTGCTTGCAATTGACGTAAGCGCTGGCCAGTCTCCTCGTGCAACTGAACGTTGTGTAAGACGAGAGCCAAAGTATTTGCCAAGGTATTCAACAAATGCAAATCTTCATGGCTGAAAGCATTGGGGAGATCTGACTCGAATGACACTACTCCCATTGGATTTTGATCGACAAGAAGAGGTGCAACAACTGCGCTGCGCAATTTCCGCACCTCCTCGACGGGAGCTGAAGCACTATTCACGCGCAGCTCTTCATCTTGTTCAATATTAGCGATCAACAAAGGTCGCTTTTGGCGAAAACAACGCCCCGCATATCCCCATTCAATGGGGTAAGTCATTCCCATCACAGCAGGGTCAGAGTAACCCACCAAAGCGAGAACTTTCAAGTGGTGGGGATCCACCGCAACAGCTAAACTTCCCTTTTCAGCGCTGGGCACAGCGGGGAGAACAGCCTGAATCAGCCGTTCAGCCAACTTGTCAAAGTGCTCTTCTTGGCTGATGATCTGGCTGATCTCTGCCAAAGCACGCACTTCTAATTCGCGCTGCTTCTGAGCGGTAATATCCTGAGCTGCTCCATAGATGCGCACTACCCGGCCCAACTTGGCATCCCAGATCGGATAGCCGTGATCGCGTAACCAACGAATACGCCCATCCTTGCGCAAAATGCGGAATTCGCTGACATCGGGTTTACCTTCCAGTAACACCTTGTATCGTCGCATCGCAATCGGCATATCGGGCGGATAGATCAAAGCTCGCCAACCGCCCCGTTGTTGCGATTCCTCTGGGGTAAAACCGGTGATCTGTTCAAAACCGCCGGCAATCCACTCTCGCACCAGTTTGCCATTCTCTTCCACGCGGAAAGCATAGGCGTAATCCGAAACCAACTGTGTAGTAATGCGGTAGCGCTCCTCGCTCAAGCGCAGGGCTTCTTCAGTGCGTTTGCGCTCGCTGACATCTTCGATAGCAAGCAAGATCAATTGTCTCTTTCCCTCCTCTTGCACCACGCGTCGGGCGTTGAGCAACATCACCCGATGTCCGATCTTCTCAAACGTGTGTTCTACTTGAAAGTCATCGAAATGGGAATTTTGGGGAAGTATCTCTTCTAACAATTTTCCCAAGGCTGGGATGTCCTACTGGCGGTCGCCCAACTCATAGACAAAGCGCCCCACCGTTTCATCGGGGGTAACCTGAAAGAGACGATAGAACGAACGATTGGCGCTCACTACGCGCAAGTCGGCGTCCATTACGAGCAGAGCTTCGCGCAGCGTGTCCACGATTGCTTCTGCATAGCAACGCGCTGCCTCAACTAGGCGTTGCCCTTCTCTCTCGCGGCTCTGATCGCGAAAGACCAATACAACCCCCCTGATCTCGCCCTTCTCGTTGCAGACGGGTGCGCCGCTATCTGCGATCGGGATTTCCCTTCCATCGCGGGCAATTAAGATAGTGTGGTTGGCTAACCCCACAACCACCCCTTCCCGTAACACCCGCTCCACCGGATTTTCTACTTCATCGCGGGTCTCTTCGTTGATAATTTTGAAAACGGTAGAGAGTGGCTTACCACTTACTTCATGTTCCCTCCAGCCGGTCAAACGTTCAGCCTCGGCATTCATCTGTAGGATTAGCCCTTGGCAGTTGGTCGTAATTACGGCATCACCAATGCTATATAAAACTGTGCGAAACCAATCATTCACTCCCTGCAGGGAGGAAGCTTGCAAGGTTTCCAATTGTTTCATAGACCTCCATACTTGTAAATTGTTCAAAAGTTAATTTACTTATTCCAGCTATCTCCAATCAAAACGAACAAGAAGTGAGCGCTAATCACCTATCCTTCGCAGAGAGTATAGCTTAGTTTTACAGCTACCGGAGAACAACGGAGTTGATGGATTGAATCGATCATTTAGGGTTACTGAAGACGCTTAAATTAATCATAACATAATCATTTCGTTTGCGCCTATCGGAATGGTAAGTATGGCTTTCTCAAAGTCATAAACAGACAAAAACGATCCCTCTTCCGAACGATCAACAGCTCCCCTCTATGTCATTCCGAACGAGCGTCAGCGACTGAGAAATCTTCAGCGTTCTTGCTGCGCTTGTCTCCATAGCACCAACCTTTTGTACAGTGACTTTAGAAAGCCATGAACGACGAGACAATCTTTGACGGAGCAACAAGAGAAATTTCAGCGACCAATTTGGATAACTAATAGGCAGAGAATTGACATTGCTTGATAGAATATCTCTTAAATTTATTGATGATGGAAAAAGGCGATGAAACGGAATACTTCTCCCCTGACTCACTACAAATTCGTCGACCAAAAAGCGATTTTGTACATCCGTGACCGTGTCTGCGAGACCGCCGACGAATTGCTTTCAAGCGATATCTTCTTTGAAGTGCTCCGCCGCGCAGTCGACTCGCTCTCACGGCGCAATTCCCCACTAATAGAACTTTTCAAAGCTGGCGAAGATGGAAAAATCCCTGACGACCAATTGCGCCATCTAGCAGCCATCTTTCGCTGGCTCGCCAGGTTACCGCTGGATCATGTGCGCAAATTGGTCGAAAGCGAACAGCTCCATTTGCTCTCCAAGCCTGCATTGCTCTTTGACTTTGTTGAATATCTTTACGACTACTGGCGCGAATATGAGCGTTTTCTGATCTGCGACTCGGAAGGGGACGAACTGGATCAACGCCCCTACCGCACCTTCAACCGCACCATTGAGTCCCTGACTCACCTCGTACGCAGCGTTTATCGCGACATTCAGGAAAACATCAGCGGTCAGCACCCCAATATTTATCGTCAAATCGTCGCCGGTGCGGAAGTTGCTGCCATTGCCCTGCCAAAGCCCGTTTTTTCCATAACAGACGATCTGCAACAGTTGAACAGCATCCCCGTCATCCGTCAGGTATTGATGTATCCGCCGCTGTTGCTCAACCCGCCAATGAACAAGCGCACCGGTCAATTCGTACAAACCGAACAAAACCCCCTAGAATCGCTGCACCTTGACCCGAGCGAATGGCTCTGCTACCCCGCCAAAGTGGGTCCTCTATTGATCTTGATCTACTTTCACGAGCAGTTCTACGAACTCGGTTTCACCCTCAGCAATCTCTTCGAATTGGGAGAGGACGACTTTCTCAGCAAAGGGGCAGATGCCATCCTGCTGTTCGGTGTTCCCGACCGATGTATCGACCCCAATGCACAATACCCGACCGTTTTCTATCAACACCCCGAGAGTGGCTTACTGATTGGAGCGATTCCACGGCGCAAGGAGTTTGGCTATTTCGGTTACATGAAAAAGATGACCCTAACCTTGCACAATATCGTCATGATGCATCGCGGCCGCCTTCCTTACCACGGGGCAA
>CAKZNJ010000429.1 GCA_937129505.1 uncultured Anaerolineae bacterium
AAGACAATATCGGGGGCGCCTTTGATCAAGACGACATAACCTTGCGGCGGATTAGGTTCACCAAAAGGAGAGATGTCCTCTTTGCGCGGGTGCTTTAGTGCATGGACTGTAACCATTCGTTTGCGCTCGGAATCGAAGGGGATCTCCTGCACCCGGGGATAGGCGCGGCGCAGTTCATTTAGGTCAGCCTTAGCTTTCAGAGCTGCAACCAGCAAAGCTCCCTCCGTAGGGTCTCCGACCATCCGATAGGCAACAGCGCCATCCTGATTCTCCAATCTCTCCAACTCGGCATCGTTGTTCAGACATCCGACCCATAAAGTAGTCAGCAGGGCTTGATAATGAGTGGGGTCAATGGTTTCACCATTTACCTTAAACTCCCCTTTCGGACTATAACCACTGCCACTCACTTCAAAAAAGACGTCATCTACCCAGATGCGCGTCACGGTCATCTCGTTTTGAGTGAGTGTCCCGGTTTTGTCTGAACAGATCACGGTCGCCGATCCGAGGGTTTCAACAGAAGAAAGGCGGCGGATGAGAGCATGACGGCGAATCATCTCGCGCATCCCCAATGCCAGAGAGATGGTCACCACAGCCGGCAAACCTTCGGGGACGGCAGCGATCGCCAGACCGACTGCGATCATAAACATCTCGAAGGGTGGATAGCCGCGCAACCAACCCAGCAAGAACACGAAAGCACAAATGGTGATCGCTGCCCAGCCGAGAGTTTTCCCTAATTGATCCAATCTTCTCTGCAGGGGCGTCGGCTCATGCTGGACAGATTGGAGCATTTCGGCAATCAGCCCAATTTGGGTGCGCATCCCGGTGGCTGTCACTACGCCTCGCCCGCGCCCATAGTTGACCAAAGTGCCCATAAAGGCGGAGTTTTTGCGGTCACCAATGGGCAGTTCTTTTTCGCGCAGGGTAGCCGCATG
Organism: uncultured Anaerolineae bacterium; assembly: GCA_937129505.1. Taxonomy (GTDB): domain Bacteria; phylum Chloroflexota; class Anaerolineae; order Anaerolineales; family UBA4823; genus NAK19. Next base: position 933 of record CAKZNJ010000429.1, read on the forward strand.
TTTCTGCACCGGCACCGACTCGCCGGTCAGGGCGGCCTCTTCAATGCGCAAGTTGACCGCTTCGAGTAAACGCAAGTCCGCGGGCACATAATTGCCCGCTTCGAGCAAGACAATATCGCCGGGGACTAACTGGGTCGCCGGCACGACTTGGCGAGCACCATCGCGCATGACATGAGCTTCCGGCGCAGCCAATTTGCGCAACGCAGCCAACGCTTGCTCGGCGCGCCGCTCCTGGATCACGCCCAGCGTGGCGTTTAGAACCACAATTGCAATGATCGTTGCTGATTCGATCCAATCCCCTAAAACCGCGGAGATTAAGGAGGCAACGATCAGCATAATGACCACGAAGTTGTTAAATTGGTCGAACAACATCTGCCAAAAAGAGGTGGGCGGCGCTTCGCGAAGAGCATTTTGCCCGACAGCTTGCAAGCGCTGCTGGACTTCTTGTTGGCTTAAGCCGCGCTCGAAATGGGTATGTAAGCGTTCGACAACTTCATCGGCGTTTAGGGTGTGCCAGACGCCGTCTCCATCCGCTTTGGTCAGAAATTCGGGTGAGAATTTTTCCCATGCCATATTCATTGTCCATACGGTAGTTTTTACTTCCTGCCATACCCTCCCGCAGGGAAACGGATGTATTATATCACGCAGGATAGTCTCCGATCAGAGTGAACGGTCGAGCGGAGGCCTCTCTCCGAGGGCAATACAGATGCTCTTTTATTGAGGGTAGGGCTTCTCAAAATTTTAATAAATCAGCATTCAACAAATCGAAAGCTTAAGGAAGGAGCGCCAGCGACTGAGAAATCTAAAGAGGTCTTACTTCGTTTGACATGACACGGGGGGAAACCTCGTTCGACAGGACATGGCAAAACATCATTCAAGATAAGAATCACCAAAGGTCACTGTGATATAGAGCAGAGCTTCTCCTCAGCTCTATTTTCAAGCAACTTTGAGAAATCCCTAGAGTTGGTCCTGACCTTGTTGA
>CAKZNJ010000430.1 GCA_937129505.1 uncultured Anaerolineae bacterium
ATAATGACAAAGAGTAGCAGATAAGTCCATGCTCCATAGGTTTGAATTACAGAGCTCAGGTATTCATCTAAATGCAAGAAAATGTTGATAAAGGTCAGTAAGGTGTCCATAAAGGTAAGCCCGTGCTTTGTTATTCGGTTGAAACAATTGTACTCCAGTCTTTTTGGATGCGTCGGTTGAAGATCCATAACCCTAGGATCGCTAAACAGGCGAGTATCACGATGAAAAGCGGTGCTGTTAAAGCCAGGTTTGCAACAAAGGGAAGGCTCCAGAAACCTTGTTCGGTTTCATAAAGCCCCCGCAAGGCGGCGAGGATGGCAAACCCATTCCAGATGCCATGGAAGAAGACACTCACCCCATAGGCGATGAGCAAGCGCAGGTAGCGCCTGCTCTGCCAAGCACCTGTTAATGCGGCGCCAACCAGAGCGGTAGTGAATACGTGAATTGCTCCTGTGCCGCTGCGCCCGATAACGGCAACTAACCACTCAGTATTTGTGCTGCCGAGCATAAAACTTTCTAGCAAAGCATACCCGCCGCCGCAAAGAGCGCCGCTGACGAACCCATCCAATTCCCCCTTGGTGCGACCGTAGATCATCCAGACGCCAAGAGGCTTAATGGCCTCTTCAATCAGCGGCACGACCAACGCTGCGAAGAAAAGAAAGGTCAGAACGACTGCGGGTTCAATCAGGTAAGGTTGCAAAAGGCGAACCAATTCGTTCGGATCGGCAAACGGTTGGCGAAGAGTCTCACTCAGTTGTCTAAGCTGCTCGACTCGCTCTGGATCGCGAGAGATCCAGATAGTTAGGAGCAACAGCGGAAACACAAAGGCGAAGAGCTCTAAAACGAAAATGGTCAGTGGGGAGAGGGTTAGGCCGACACTGAAAACGCCCCACTTCCGTTGAAGAGAGGTGGCGTTCAAGCCTCCTAGGCTGATTTTTAGAATCACGGCGATGGGTATGCCGATTGCCATGATGTGCAGAAAAGGGAGGAAGAGAAAGGCGCTCATTAGGTGACCAGAAACCCAATTCCCCAAGAGCAAGACCAACGGATATAGAATTAACAGGACTGAGAGAGGAGGAAGGCGAAGGCGATAAATCCAAGCGGGGATTGGCTGACCGATGACACGCCAGAAAGCCAAAATGGCTGGTGGGATTAACAGGAAAGCGACTGTAAAGAATCCGCTGGCAAGCAACAGCAAGGAGAACGAATTGTCTCGATCTGCGTTGGGGGTGAGGAACTCTAAAAGGCTATATAAAAACAATCCCAGCGCAATGTTTGCTACTAGGAAGGCTGCCAATGAGGTAGCAAAACCCTGCCACAGGGAATAGGTCTGACTCTGGTCAGATGACCGTCTAGATATTGAGTCCTCTTTAGAAGTATTCAAGATAGCCACACTCCCATGGATTACTCTTCGATGATAATAATTGAAATCAGTGCATCCCCAGGCGGTGGTGGCGGAAACTGACTTGGATCGCGCAGGGTGATTTTCTTAAGCACATCCATTCCTTCCAAGACCTGTCCAAAGATGGTATAAGCGCCGTTTAGTTGGGGAGCAGGCGCTAAGGTGAGGAAGAACTGACTGCCGTTGGTATCGCGTCCTGCGTTTGCCATCGCCATTAAGCCTGCCCTATCAAAAAGAAGGTCAGCAGATGTTTCGTTGATGAAAGCATAGCCTGGCCCCCCATAACCGGTGCCGCTGGGATCTCCACTTTGCACAATATAATTTTCAAGGACACGGTGAAAGGTGATCCCGTTATACCACCCTTGACGGGCTAGAAAGACAAAGTTGTTCACCGTGATGGGGGCTTGCTCGCTAAACAAATCGACCAAAACTTCACCCTTCGCCGTCTCCAAACGTGCCCGATAGCGCTTTGCAAGATCTATTACAGGCGGAGGACAACTCTCAAATTGGCGTTCTTCGAGCAGATCAAGCAAGATGTAATCGCGCAGGGTGTAGTAATTGAGGGGTAGGTTGCTCGGCCAAATTTGCCCATTCAAAAGCAGAAACGGTACACCAGGTAAACCAATACTTTGATTCTGTTTCCAAGCTGCCTGACCTTTCTCCGCAAAGGCAGGGTTGCGAAAATCATCCTTAAACGCAGTCACATCCAATTCAAGCTCAGCTGCTTGTTCCGAGGCCCAACTCTCGAATTGCTCAGGGCTCAGTTCGACCCAATCTGCCAGCTTGCGGAAAAGCACGTCGTGCATCTGCCAAAATTTCCCCTGTTGGGCGGCTGCTTCTGCAGCTTGCAGGCTCAGGATTGCTTTATCATGGACATCAATCAAGGGGAAGTAGCGATAGACCCAACGTACCTCGTTTGGAAAATCGAGCAGAATCTGCTCCATCAAGAGAGAAAATTGGGCACAGGGCAAGGCTTGAAAGTCGCAGTAAACCAGGATGGTCACCCTTGCCTCATCATTGCCGCGCTGATAGTCGTTATTGCTGACCGGCGGGAAAAGCGATACTTCTGTCGGGCCTGGTGTAGGACGAGGGCTTTTCGCCGTACAACCCGAAGCGATTCGCAAGGCAAGGTCATTTCTCGTCAAAGGGGTAGCGGGGGAAGAAGGCGAAGAGGGGAAGATTGGTGTGATGACGGGTGAAGGGGAAGGAAAGACTACATTCGGCTGGACTTGACAAGCGGTAGCGATCAATCCTATCAACCCAAGCACCAAGATCATGCGGTACCTACTCACGAATCGCCTCCATAAGCTGATCGGGTGACCACATCCATGAAATACGGTTGAGAAAGGCTGCCAGGGAGGGGGATTGAGCGCGCAATTGGCGCACTGCAGCGCCAATGGGGTCTTCCCCCGCCGCACCGACGGGCTCATCGGCATAAGCGCCGTGAAAGGCGAAGTAGGCTTGGTTTAGTTTTCGAATCAGGTAACCGTTCTCCCAGAAGAAAATTCGGCGTTGTTCCATGTACGCTTCTGCTTCTTCAATGCGTCCTTGAGCAAGTAGTTCATCAACGCGCAGGCGTGTCAGATGCATTTCCTTGCGAAAATCAAACGGTGGCGGTTGGGCTGGCTCAG
>CAKZNJ010000431.1 GCA_937129505.1 uncultured Anaerolineae bacterium
TTAGATATTGGCTTTAAAGTGTTTAAATTGGATTCTTCAAACGTAAAGCCATGGGATCCTGATTTTGAGAACTTCGAAAAAGATTTAGTAGAGCAACTAAATAATCTGAAAGAAGACCGTACAAAAGAAGATTTATTGTATCGTATGGTCTTCACCCTAAAGGACGGCGCAAGGGTTCTCATTAGACCTTTGGTCAAGGAAGACAAACAAGCGCTTCTTGATCTATTTCTGAATGTATCCTATGAAGATCGCCGATACATGCGCCACAACATCAACGACCCAGAGGTTGTATCGTCATTTATCGACGAACTGGACTATGATCGCATTTTCCCGATGGTCGCCGTTGTCAATGATCGCATCGTCGGTGATGCAACGCTCCACTTCAATACAGGTACTGCTCGACACCGTGGTGAATTGCGCATCTTTCTTGCCAAGGATTTTCGGGGAAGAGGCCTGGGCAATAAACTCGTTCAAGCGATTACCGAAATTGCTAAAAGACGCAGCCTTTATATGCTTGAAGTGCAGATTGTGCGCGATCTAACTAACGATATAAAAGCCCTAGAAAGATTGGGGTTTGAAACAGTGTGTATCTTTGAAGATTACTTCATGATGCCCGATGGTGAGTTAAAGGACATTGTCCACATGATTAACCGTATTCGACCACCAGTTAGCGAGTTCTGAAGCCGCCTTTCCAAAAATTAACGAAAATCCCAACCAATGGTTGGGATTTTTCTTTACTCCCGAACTATCTTACCGATTATAGAACCAATTGTAGGCAAAATATCCACTCCCAGATGTGGATTGAATGCGTACTGCAATCGGAGATACTCCTTTAAGGTTCTTGGGTATTTTAACCTTGATGCTCTGAGAGCCACCCGATCCACTCGAGAACGAACCCACATGAATTCCTTTAACGCCCTTCGTCCCAATCTTACCCATCAAAACCTTGAATTGATCATTTTTAGGCAAGTTGTACATTTGTAAGATGATGTATTTATCTTTTACCACTCTTGTCACCACAATCGTTGGGTGCCCTGTGTAGTCAGAAGAAGTATAGGGGCCGCCAGTTCCAAACTTAGCAGGAGCATTATAGAACCAATTATATGCGTAATACCCTGACCCAGTCGTGCTTTGTAAACGAATCGCAATTTGTCGCAAGCCCTTTAAGTCGTTTGGTATCGAGAATGTAGCGGTGAATGAACCACCTGCGCCTGTTGTAATCGTATCGACCACAATTCCACTGACCCCTTTGGTCCCGATTTTGTTCATCATCACTTTAAAGGTGTCGTTGGGAGGAAAGTTATAGGCCTTTATCGTTACGGTTTTATCGGTGGATACGCTAGTAATGTAAAAGTACGGATAACCAGAATATGCCAGTGCCGTTTGGGTATTCACCCCTCCTATCCAAGAAAAAGACAGTATACTTACCATCAAAATAACGATGGCGATCATCACTCGTCCGGATTTCATATGCAACTCCTTTTATTTTGAAAAACAGAAGACCCTGACGGTACCTTGATTATGAATATTATATATAAAATAATTTACATTAAAACTGATAAATTTGCAAGGTTTTTAGCAAACATTGTCTATCTCTCATAGGCTAGGAGTAGTATTTTATGAGCACCCTTACCCATTATCAAGTTCTCGATTTACTCAATCGACCCAAGCCTCTTTGGCTGGTAAAGGTTGACTTTTCAGACCTGACCTTGATCTCCGTAGATTTAAACAACAGTAATTTGAGTCTCGCCAATTTATCCAAAACAGACTTAAATTACGCCATCCTGATCAACTGCAACCTGACCAAAGCGAACCTGATTCTAGCTAATCTGTTTGAAGCCAACCTCTCTCTGGCAATTCTAAATGGAGCCAATTTGACACGGGCGAACTTGACGCGCGCGAATCTCACCAAATGCGAATTGGAAGATGCCGTTCTTGTCGAAGCGAATCTTTCCCGAGCCAATCTTTCCAAGTCAAATTTACAACGAGCTAACCTAAACACTGCTATCCTAACCCGCGCTGACCTAAGTAAATCAAATTGCTCGTCAGCCAATTTCAATCACTCCAACCTCCAAAAGGCGAATCTATTCGAAGCTGACTTGTCCAATGCCTCCTTGCGCGAGGCAGACCTACGCGGGGCTGACCTCACCGCAGCCAATTTGCGCGGAGCTGACCTCACCAACGCCAATTTAGAAGGCGCCGACCTCACCGATACAATAATGCCCGAAATCGTGATAAAATGACAATATTACTCGTAATTGCACAGTTTACACCAACTCACCTTGCTATATCATGAAAAATCCAATAATAACTTTATAACCCCTCGTTACATGACAGCGCAGATTTTGCCTTTTCAATCCCATACGATCGTTCAAGTTCAGGGGACCAGTTATAGCCGGCAAGAGATTGCAGTAGTCAATGAAATATCCCTGACCCTTACCATAAACGGTGAAGAATGGCTTTCTTTCCTTTGCACACCCCTTCACCAAATCGAATTAGCCATCGGCTTCTTATATAATGAAAACATCATTACAAGTTTAGCTGAGATTGTGGATTACCGTCTTTGCGAATCGGGTGACAATGTTGATCTTTGGTTGTCGTTTAGCCCTGCAAAACCCCGTTCTTGGATACGCACTTCAGGCTGTTCGGGAGGGTCAACATCCCAGAGCTCGCCCAATCTTCCTGTTTTCGAAATCATTCGCACCTATCCTGTCAAGCATATATATACATTGATTGACTTGCTCTACCATCAGCAATCGATATACAAGATGACGGGAGGAATCCACACCTCTGCAATTTGCGACCTCAACGAGATCGTCCTCACTGTTGAAGATATTGGTCGGCACAATACCTTGGATAAATTAGCTGGCTTAATGCTATTGCATCATCTGCAGATTGACAATAAAATACTGCTAACAACGGGTCGGGTGAGTTCAGAGATGATGCACAAAGCAATCCGATTAGGTTGTGAGATTGTGGTTTCTCGCACTTCACCGAGTGCTTTAGCCGTTCAACTCGCCCAAAAAAGTGGTGTCACTCTAATTGGTTATGCGAAGAGAAACCAATTTTTTGTCTATTCTCATCCTGAACGCCTAGACCTGTAAACACAATTTCTCTTGGAGGCAATCATGAAAACCTTCATAGCAGCCATAGACCAAGGTACAACCAGTACCCGCTGCATTCTCTTTGACCAAGAGGGTAAGATCGAAGCAGTAGATCAAAAAGAACACGAGCAAATTTATCCTCAACCCGGATGGGTAGAACACAATCCACTTGAAATCTGGAAACGGACTGAAGAGGTTATCGAAAGGGCAATTAAAAAAGCTAAAATCAATCCTAATCAAATTCTTGCAATAGGGGTAACCAACCAACGAGAGACGACAGTTTTGTGGAATCCAAAAACCGGCGAACCCTATGCAAACGCCATTGTCTGGCAAGATACACGCACCAAGCAAATCTGTGACGAACTAGCTCAAGAAGGGGGACAGGACCGATTTCGTGAAAAAGTTGGGTTGCCGCTTGCCACATATTTCTCAGGCCCAAAGATCAAATGGTTGTTAGACAATATTCCTTCATTGCGCAAGGAAGCTGAACAAGGGAATGTATTGTTTGGGAACATCGACACGTGGATCATTTGGCAACTTTCTGGCGGTGTCAAAGGAGGTGTCCATCTTACTGATGTCACCAATGCCAGTCGTACAATGCTAATGAACTTAAATACCTTAGATTGGGATGATGAAATTCTCAATATCATGGGAATACCTCATCAAATCCTCCCTCGCATTGTCCCCTCAAGCCCCTTGGAGCCCTATGCCTTTACTCTGCCAGAAGGACCCTTTGGCGCAGCTATTCCTATCTGCGGTGATGTGGGCGATCAGCAAGCCGCTCTAATGGGACAGACCTGTTACGAGGTGGGTGAAGCAAAAAACACCTACGGCACTGGCTGCTTTATGCTATTGAATACCGGCAATCAAATTGTCCAATCTAAAAAAGGACTGCTTACCACTTTAGCATATCAAATTGGGAATAATGGAGCAACGTACGCGCTAGAGGGTTCTGTGGCTATTACGGGTGCTTTGGTACAGTGGGTGCGGGATAACCTCGGGTTAATTTCATCCTCAGCAGAGATTGAAACACTTGCTCGCACTGTCGAGGACAATGGAGGGATTTATTTTGTCCCTGCCTTTTCTGGTCTCTTTGCTCCTTATTGGCGCTCGGATGCCCGAGGAGTAATCGTTGGATTAACCCGCTACATTAAAAAAGGACATATTGCCCGCGCTGTACTGGAGGCTACAGCGTTTCAAACAAAGGAAATACTCGAGGCGATGCGTCAAGACTCGGGGGTCGACCTTAAATCACTACGAGTAGATGGGGGGATGGTACAAAATGATTTGTTGATGCAATTTCAAGCTGATATTTTGAACGTTCCCGTAATTCGCCCCGTTATAACCGAAACGACAGCATTAGGGGCTGCATTTGCGGCTGGTTTATGTGTCAGATACTGGTCAAGCTTAGGAGACCTGAAAAAACATTGGCAGGTTGATAAAATTTGGCATCCCCAAATGAGTGAAGAAGAACGCCAGCGGCAATATCGCTATTGGCTTAAGGCTGTCGAACGCAGTTTTGACTGGCTATAGATAGGAAAATAAGCATGATCCAGATTATTACGGATACTACGGCTGTAATCTCAAAAGAAGACATTGAGAAATACAACCTTATTGTTATCCCTCAAATCATTAACATTGACGAAGACACCTACCTTGAAGGGATTGAAATCGACGTACCTCAATTTCTCGAAAAATTAAGAACTGCCAAAAATCTTCCCAAAACCGCAGCTCCACCTCCAGAATTATTCTCCAGAGAATTCGAGCAGTTTAATGGAACCGACACAACGATTTTGTGCATTCACCCCTCATCCGAGGTTAGTGGCACAGTTCGATCGGCAACGATTGCAGCCCAGGATTTCCCTCAACTCGATATTCGCATCATCGATACTCGTCTGATTGCCAGCCCCCTTGCCACCTTGGTTCTCCTTGCCGCTCAATGGGCACAAGAAGGCATCCACCCCGATCAGATTGTTGAGCGCCTAATTCAAATGATTCCTCGTTGTCAGGTCTATTTCATGGTTGATACACTGGAGTTTCTCGCAAAAGGGGGGAGAATCGGTGGCGCCGCAGCCCTGTTAGGTTCTGTCCTGCAAATTAAACCGATTTTAACCTTTAAAGACGGGCGAGTTGAAACCTTTGAAAAAGAGCGCACCTATAAAAGAGCCTTTGAGCGGATGATAGCAATTGCCGAAGAGAGGATCGATGTCAGCCATGAATCCTACATCACTATCATGCACGCCGGCGTCAAAGAACAAGCTATCGAATTAGCCGAGCGCCTATCCTCCAAGCTTTCGATAACAAAGATACCCATTTATGAAATGCCACCGGCGATTATTACCCATGGAGGTCCGGGCATACTTGGCATTGCTTTTTTCAATTGACCTAAGTTTAAATTCGACACAACATCGGATGTGCTAGAAAACCTGATCGAAAAATTGCTTACCGATCCTTCAATCGGTGAAAATATTGTCTCACAAAAACATTTTCCTGCCGGTAATGGGAAAATGTTTGACCTTCCACCATATCTTGATCAATCCTTAATCCGTGCCCTGCACCAGACAGGGATTACTAAGCTATATCCCCACCAGCTCAAGGCAATTCAGGCAATTAATTCTGGCAAACACACCTTAGTTGTCAGTGGTGTGGCAAGCGGCAAATCGCTCATTTATCAGATTCCAATTTTGGATGCATTGCTAAAACATCCTCAGATGACCGCAATGCTCATATTTCCTACGAAGGCTCTTTCCTATGATCAAGGCGAAAAACTTAAGGCTCTGATCTCGCACATCCCCCAAGTTACCGAAAAGAAACAAATCCTTGTCGCTTATTTTGATGGGGACACCCCTCAATCGCAGCGCTCGAAGGTCATTCAGCAGTGTCAAATTTTATTCACCAACCCCGATATGCTCCACTCTTCCATTTTGCCTCGTCATTCAAAATGGATGCGCTTTTTCTCTAACTTGAAGTTGGTAGTCATTGATGAGATTCACGTCTACCGAGGGGTGTTTGGCTCTCATGTTGCCAATATTCTCCGCCGCTTAAAAAGAATTGCTCATTACCATGGTTCAGCTCCACTTTTTGTATTGACAAGCGGAACGATCGGAGCACCAGAAGAACTAGCCTCAAATCTAATCGAAGAGCCAGTCGAAAAAATTGTACAAAAAGATAGTTTAAGAGCTGCAAGGCACATCCTCCTTTACAACCCCCCGCTGATTAACAAAGAATTCGGTTTCCGTCGTCACCCTTTTGAGGATGCCTTGCGTATTGTCTCGGAATCGTTGCAGAGAGGTCTTCACTCGATTATCTTTTGCCGTAGTCGCAAAGCAGTTGAACTGCTCCAGCTTCGTCTAAGAGAGGAATGCTCTGCCAATGCTCACGAACTCGATCACACCATCCGCAGCTATCGCAGTGGTTATCTCCCCAATCTGCGGCGAGAGATAGAACAAGGTCTTCGGTCTGGAACAATCATGGCTGTCGTAGCGACAAATGCCTTAGAGTTGGGGATCGATATCGGCAACCTAGAGCTTACGATCATTATCGGTTTCCCGGGTAGCATTGCCTCCACTTGGCAACAGTTTGGCAGGAGTGGTCGCACAAGGCAATTATCGTTGGGAATTTTAATCCTAAGTGACGATCCCTTAGATCAATTTATTGCCCATCAACCGAACTACTTTTGGGAGGCAAATCCTGAGCGAGCAATCATTGACCCGAACAATCCTCTGATCTTGTTGGCTCATCTGCGCTGCGCTCTCGCTGAAATCCCTCTGTCCAAACCGCAACCGGTATTTGGAAAAGCTCCTATTGAAGTGCTCTCAGCTCTCTTAGAAAGCCTTGTTTCTCAAGGCGAGGCAATTACGGGCAAAAATCATTATTTTTATAACGGTCTCTATTCTCCGCACTCGTTTTCCATTCGTTCGATCTCAAATCATCAATTTCAACTCTTCTTGAATAATGAAAAAGAGAGAATACTTCTTGGTTATGTAGACTCAGAGAGTGCAGATTGGATGGTGCACCCAGGCGCAATTTATTTCCATGATGGAAAAGCCTATCTTGTCGAGTCACTTGATTATGAACGTCGGATAGCCACCTTACAAGAAAGTTCTACGGATGTTATCACCCAACCGATCGTTCAGGTAGAAGTGATGAACCTACAGTCCCTCCAATCCCAATCGTTGCGTTCATCCTCTGGCTCTCAATATCAAATTGCTTTCGGCCGGATTGAGATAACTCGTCGCGTCGAAGGATTTGAAGAAATTGACTTTAAAACACGAGTGGTACGGGAGAGAAAAACATTGGATTTGCCCAGTCACCAGCTTGTGACCAATTCGTTTTGGTTAACCCTCAGCAAAGAGTTCGTGGAGAATTTGCGCGAACAAGGAAAGTGGACAAATGATCCAAACCGCTACGGACCTAATTGGGAAAACCAAAAACGTCTTGCGCGCCAACGGGATCGGTTCCTTTGTCAAATGTGTGGAATACCCGAGTCTAGTGAAGCTCATCACGTCCACCATAAAATCCCATTCCGCTTGTTCTCCTCTGACCTTGAAGCAAATGCTCTAGACAACCTGATTACGTTATGTTCATCCTGTCACCGGAAAGTTGAGCAATCGGTTCGTGTCCAAAGCGGTTTGGCTGCGCTGGGTTATGCGCTGGGCCATGTCAGCCCCCTTTACGCAATGTGTGATCGACAAGACTTAGGGGTAATCACCGAGCCATCGTTTCGATGGTGTGACGGATTACCCACAATTTTGATTCACGAGCACATTCCTGGTGGTATCGGTTTAACCTACCGATTATATGAAGTCGCTTTGCAATTACTCGCGACAATTCATCATCACATCCGATCCTGTCCCTGTTTGGAGGGGTGTCCCTCCTGCACAGGTCCAACAGCAATCCAAGGCAGAGGGGGAAAAAGTGAAGCTTTAGAGATATTAGACCGAATGCTCGGTTAGGACATGGATGAGCTGCAGAGATTTCTAAATTCGTTGGGTATTCCGTTCAATAAGCGGGATACGCCATCTTTCTCTAAATCACCGCAACAAATACCGATTCCCAACTGTACCGAAATTAACAATCGGTATGGGACAGTCTATCGAATTCATGAGTTTATCCCTGGTGCTAAAGAACAAATCGTTTCAGAAATCCCCGCCGAAATTATTAAGTGGTTGAAAACCCATTCGAATGTAGATCCCCTCGCCCTAAACGATTTTTTCTTTGTTGACGTTGAAACGAGTGGAGATTATGGCCTTGCAGGTGTGTTGTGCTTCTTAATTGGAATAGGGAAACTGGATCAAAATGGCATTCATCTATCGCAATACCTCATACTCCACCCTGAGGATGAATTTGCCCAATTGTGGGAAGTTGAGAAAGCGTTTCTAACTGCAAAAGGGCTCATTACTTATAATGGGAAGAGTTTTGACCTTCCACTACTACAATCCCGCTTTCAATATCACCACATCCCCCTCCCTCTTCAGGACTTGATTCACATTGATTTACTTCATTTGTCACGCAAAATATATAAGAATCATCCGCCCAATAGAGCTTTAAAATCGATGGAAGCCAAAGTCTTAGGGGTTGAGCGCAAGGTAGAAGATATCCCCGGCTGGATGATTCCCTCAATCTACAGAGATTTTCTCTTAACCCAAGATTTCTCGTTCCTTCTCCCCATCCTCTATCACAACAAAATGGATGTTACATCCTTAGTCTATTTGTATGACCATACTGTTAAACTAATCACGGAGCTGGAAAAACCATCCACAAATATAGAGATTTGCTTCAATATCGCTGATTTTTTCGTGTCTATAGGAAACATCGATCGCGCGATTGCCATCTATCAAAATTGCTGGTCTGCCGAGATGGAAGAGGGTCAAGAAATCGTTTGTCTAGAGAAACTCGGAGGGTTGTACAAGAAACAAAAACTCTACGATCAGGCTAATCATTATTGGCACGAAGCAGCCAAAAAAGGCAGTCTTATAGCACATAATGAGCTTATAAAATACCACCTTAGAGAAAAGAATCTCTCTTCTGCTCGGTTTTGGGCGCAGAAAGCCCAATGTATAATTGAAACAAAAGCGATGGATCGGTTCGATCGGATGAAATGGCAGGCAGAGTTAAAAATTCTTTTAGCAAGGCTAGATAAAGCCGAGGAAAATTATAACAAGAAAAGGAAAGTGAAATGAAAGCTACCACATACTTAGAGCGTCTGTTGGGCGAAAACGAGAAAATTCTCTTCACAACCCGCCAACATTGGTTCATTCTAGCCAGAAATATCTTTATCGAGATCCTCCTAATTTTAGCAATCTTTATCGCTTCGCTTCTGCTAATCCTTCTCCTCAACGTTGCTAGTGTCATTGTTATACCCGTTGGATTTATCATCATGCTCCTGCCGATCGCTTCTCTGGCGTTGGATGTTGCTAAGTGGACAAGCTCCCAATACATTATTACAAATCGGCGGGTAATCCAAATAGCGGGTATTTTTAACAAGTCCACTGAAGACAGCTCTCTTGAAAAAGTTAACGATGTGCGGATGATGCAATCCTTTTTTGGGCGATTATTTGATTATGGAGATATTGAAATAATGACCGCCAGCGAGTTGGGCGTGAACACGTTTCGCCAAATAGCCAAACCAATCCAGTTCAAAACCGCCATGCTAAACGCCAAAGAGAGATTGGAGCGGGGTGATGAGCTTCGTTCGGAGGATATCCAAAAGGAAGATATTCCGACACTGATTGCTAGCTTAGACCTCCTGCGAAAGCAGGGGATTATTACAGAAGATGAGTTTAACCAAAAGAAAAAAGAGTTGTTATCAAAACTATGACGAAGTGGATATCGTTCGACACATTAACTTGGCCCGAAGTGGCAGAGCTACCTCGCCACTACCCTTTGGTGATTCCCTTAGGCAATGGTTACAATCGCGATAAGCTGGCTGAAGCTCTCAATCAGCCTCACCAAATCGCTCTTTTGCCGTCTTTTCCATTTGGTTGGCGCGGCAGTCAGTTGGCTGTCCCAGAACACCTGTTGAGAGCCTATTTATGGAATCTCTTGAATAGTTTACGAGATGACGGCTTTGTTCATGTCTATGTTCTTTCTCCAGCGGGGATTCAACTTGATCTCGGCGAAAGCCAGATCGTCCAACCATACTCGCCCAAATCAGACCATCTCTTTCCTGACGAAAGCAATGAGAAAGTGCTTTTGATCCCAATTGGACACACGGAGCAACATGGTTATCATTTACCCCTATCTACCGATACGTTGATTATCCAGGCGATCACGGCAGGAGTTGTTCAAACCATCCCCGATAAAGCTTGTTCATTACCGGTCATGCCTTATGGCGTTAGCACCCATCGATCTGAATTTGCCGGCACTTTGAATGCAGGCGGGCGTGCTTTTGAAGACTTTTGGTTAGCAGTTGTTGACTCTCTGGTTTTACGGGGTTTCAAGCGTTTTTACTTCCTTAGTGGTCACGGAGGAAATTGCTCTTTCTTAACAACTGTAATTAAATATGCAGGAGAGAGATATCCAAACATCTTTTGCGCAACGGCTTATCTATATCTCTCAAGCCCTCAAGGCATTCAAATTTTAGAACAGTACCGCCAATCTGGTGTTGGCGGGATGGGACATGCTTGCGAGCTTGAAACCTCTTTGATGCTATATCTTCACCCTGAGCTAGTGCAAATCGAAAAAGCAGTTGATGAGATCGATTTTATTGCTACACCATCCTTCTACATGGACTGGGTTGAAGGTGGTGCCCTAATTGCCAACCCTCCGTGGAGCGATGATACGCGCAGCGGTTCTTACGGAGCTGGTAGCCTTGCTACGAGAGAGAAAGGAGAAGTCTGGTTTAATGCTGCAGTGCAAGAAAAAGTTGGTCATGTTGCCGAAATACAGGAACAATTTCGTCGCAGGGCGAAGAAGAAGAAAATCACAAGTTTATAAAACGACCGAATCGAGTGTTAAGCAGCTACTCTAAACAAAAAGGATAATAAAGGTTCTGACAGGGATTTCCCCACGCCAGATATATAACCTTCTCGTTTAAATCCATCACCAATGCGCAAATCGTTTTCTCCCGTTCATAAGGGTTGGCTAAATGAGTTGCATGACAGCATATAGAATAGGGGAAATTTACATGATCTCGTTGGAT
Organism: uncultured Anaerolineae bacterium; assembly: GCA_937129505.1. GTDB lineage: Bacteria > Chloroflexota > Anaerolineae > Anaerolineales > UBA4823 > NAK19. The sequence goes on from CAKZNJ010000431.1 coordinate 11,248, forward strand.
TTCCTGCAGAGAGGCAATATCATGGTCTTCCTTTTCCTTGATCATTCTCAAAGCGCGGTTATAGCGCACATGGGAACCAACGAGGTCTTCTGGCTCCTCTTCGATCGATTGCATTTTGGCACTTAGATAATGGTTTGCGTGGGCAAGGTAACCCTTTTCTCCATATAAGATCGCAAAATTGCGTGCCGAAACTTCTACATTATAAAGCTCTCCACTCTCATGCGCGACTAAGTGATTATAGCCTGCAGCCCGATGCGGGGAAATCGCTCGCTGAATCGCTTCTCCAATCGTTTTGGCTCCTAAAACCGCTCGCCCTACCACTGCGCGAGGAATGCCGATCCGTTTCTCTTTGGGATAGACCGTGTCGCAGCATTGAGCAATTCCAGCTTTGTTGAATCCGATGTTGGGTAATAAACCGCCGTAATTCATCGCTAAAAAAGGCGGCTCATCTTCAACCTCAGCCTTAATCATATAAACATCATCTTCGTCATCGGGGAACCAATCCTCGTTGTGGGCAACCAGCACATTTCTTTTTCTGGCCATCCTTTGATTTATAGCTAGGCTGGTACATTTGCCTAAGTGCAGGCGATCCATAACGATCCCTTCAAGCGCATTAAGGGTTAGAATATCCGCAAAGGAGCACTGACTACCTTCAGCAATGCCAGAGAGTTCATCGAGATACTGAGGATAATACTCACGTATGTACGGAGAATACTTCTGGGCTTGGATTGTGGCCATTTCCCAATCGATTTTTAATTCGGTCGATAAGGCTTCTACCAAAGACCGGGCAGTCTCAATACTGTGCCGCACTTCCCCTTCGCAAGCCTCTCCCATTTGACGGCCTATTTCGCGATGATTTCCCTTCAATTGAACAAACTTAATCGATTTCTTTCCGATAGGCTGCATCATCCCTCCGCCAACTCTCAACTCCAACATGTTTTTCTAACTCTTCAACTCTAATAGCGAGCACTTTTACCCAGCACCTCCCCTCTCGGCACAAAGCGAACAGTTTTTCTTTAACGCTTGGTTCATTTGCAATCGATTCTTCTACAAAAATTCCCTTAGCTCGAATTTGTGTTATCACTACGGAGATATCTTCTAGTTTTCCCACCACTCGAACGTCAAAGATACGCTTGCCAACCTGATAATCGTTATCGATGATTAGTCCAGCAAGGCGAAAATTCTCATTACTGCGGGACATAAAATAGGGGATAAGGTATTCTAATTTTTCTTGTGGAGCATAAAGAAGAATCCTATCTGCCCCTTTTCGTGAGCGAGTTGAAACCGAATCTAATGCTTGGAAAGAAAACCTCGTTACCATCAAACCAACGATAAGCATTGCACCAAAAATCAACAAGGTCGACGAATTCAATGTTCGACTTGTCGAAAAGATGAGTCGAAAAATCGCAAGGATAAATACCGCCAGTACCGATGCTTGCACATACCGATAAATGGTTTCAACCCTGAGATGTCTCCATATGTCACGGTAGATTCGTGTGAAAAAAAACGCTACATACCCGCTGATCAGCGCTAGAGGTAAATTTTGAGTGAAGACCTCAATTTGACTCTCGGCCGATAAGGGCATTCCAAAGAAAACCGCGACATAAAAACTGAAAGAGATCAACAGACTGTCTAGTATAACCTCAAGCAAGCTACGCCCCAGTACAAATTGAACAATGACTCGCTGAGTTATACCCTGTTTCTGTCCATTATCCCGATCGGTTATCTTGACACCTGCTAGGTATGTTGTGAAGATTAATAAAAACACAATCATTAGGGGCAGAAGAAATAAGCTTAGGGTGTAGTTGAGAGACTCGACTACCATGGCTGTAATGCCCCCTACCAAAGCAATGGTATATAAAACCCATAAGGCTTGCCTCTCAGACAAACCGAAAGCAATCAATCGGTGTGACGTATGATCTCGCCCTCCCTTAAAAGGCGATTGTCCTCGCAATAAACGAGTAACCGTCACAAAAATTGTGTCCGCTAAGGGCAAGGTAAACAGTAAGGTAGGTACACCTAGGATAGCAAAAACGTTTGACGCCTGCGGCTGGCGAGCAATAGCTAATAAAGCTAAAGTAAAGCCGAGAAACTGACTACCACTATCACCCATAAAAATCTTTGCCGGCGGAAAGTTTAAAAACAAAAATCCAAGAATCGCTCCGGCTAGGGCAGAACAGAAAATCACCATAAGCAGTTCATCAGAATCCCAGAAAAAGTACCCCATTACGAGACATACAATAAAAGAAATTCCTCCCGCCAAGCCATCCATATTATCTAGCAAATTCATAGCGTTGGTGATCGCCACAAGCCAAAAAAGCGATAATCCATCATTGAGGATTTGGGCAAGAATCGTATCACCCAAACGCGGCGTAAAAAAATTGGTCGTATAACCAAAAAAAACTGCTACGCTAGCAGCGACAATTTGAGTGACAAATTTGCCAACGGGAGTTAGAGATTTGATGTCATCGATCAGACCAAATAAAAACATCAAGACCATGCTCAGAGAAAGGGTGAGCGGGAAAGGTTCATGGCGACCAGTATAGTGGTAATAGGCAATGATAAAAGCGATGGCAAATGCAGCAAAGATACCAATGCCGCCAAATTTTGGTGTTGGCGAGCGATGCCACCGATCTGCACGTGGGTGATCAATGATGTTATAGCGCTGCAAAAAGCGAATCAATAACCCCAAGAAGGAGAGACTCAGAATAAACGCGATTCCGAAGGATATAAAGACGGCCATTAGGGTTGTTGGCTGATCTGGCGAATGAGTTCCTCGATCGTTTGTTGTTGCTCAGGTGGACTGAGGACTAATGCATTCCGTGCATGTACTAGCGCTTGCTCTGTTTTACCTTCTTGATAATATAACTGTGCTAACGACTGCTCATACTTCCAATTCTCAGCGTCCGAAGGATTAATTGTCACGACCTTTTCCAAAGCATGAATAGCCTGAGCATTCAAACCACCTTCTAAGGATAACTGAGCAGCCATCAGCAAATAGGTTCGTTGATCGTTTGTTGCATTGGCTAAACTCGCAGCTTTTAAGTAGCTTGAAACAGCCATTTCAATTACATTTTTTCGCTCTCGTTCATCTTCCATACGAGAAGCCTGAATACGATAGTATTCACCAAATAAATAGGCGATCCAATCATATGTCGGATCTATTTGGTGAGCAGTCATTAGTTTTGGGAGTGCTTCCCCATGCGTCTCTTGATTAGACATCAGTAGAACAGCCCATTCGCCCCAAATGCGTGAATTGTTCGGACTTAGCGATGTAGCTTGTTGAAAATACCGATCGGACTCCCAGAATCTTTCTTGTTGAAGTTGTTCATCTTTGGTATTCAATGACCATAGACTGTAAAGGCGTGCTAAATTGGCTGTATGATCTGTGTTCAGTGGATTCAGCGATTGCGCCAATGTTAAGTCTGATTTTGCCTGTGCAAATAAGGAATCCCGTTGTACTTCATCGTTAATTTCACGAGCGTGTTCAAGGTAGGATCTCCCTAAGAATAAATAATAATAGTCTTCACGCGGCGCTAGCTCTATGGCATGTTGGTAGATTTGGATCGAAACCGGCCACGAACCGGGTTTTGAGAAGGATTCTCCCAATTTGAAAGCAACATCTGCCTGAATGATCCGGATATTGCGTTGATAAATAATCACAAAGCTTAGTAATAAGCATAATAGACCTACAACAATAGATTGCCACCTTTTATACCAAGTGAAAGACGTCTCTCTTTTCTCTTGAGAAGTTAGTGTATAAACGATCATTAGGATAAATAAACACAGATAGAATTCGACAAGCAATCCTTCATATTGACGAATCCGATTTATGATTTCCTGAACATTGTTGATCTGGTTGGAAACAATTGAGGCTAGTGAAAGAGCATGGATGAACCAATAGATCAGACCGATTCCAAAACCAATAGCCGAACTAGCCAACCAACCTAATAAGAACTTTCGCCTGTTTTCAAATGAATTGTCTTCTCCCGTCAGCAACAACGCAGAAATGATAAGAGCAAGCGAAATTACTATTAAAATCCCATTGGATTGAAAACTGGCTTCTTTCTTTATCTCTGTGAATGAAGTCCAGATAATCTGAAGCGGTGAACTCCCTAATTCAGTCGCATTCATATAGTTGTATCCCAGAACGGTCATGATCATTCCTACAATGATTCCTATCATCAAGGGTTTCCAATGGTCGTGTGCGAATGGTTGATTGAGGGAGTGTAGTCCTGATAATGTTGCTCGTTTTCTTCTTTTGCCGCTTCCTGTTTTTGTCTCAACAACCATGTCAGCTGGTAATACAACTTGATGGTTTTGCTCGACAAGTAAAATTAGAATTCCTGCCATAACCCAGAAATAAGTTCTCGTTGCAACGATAGCAATCCCAAAGTTGATCTCAATTAGATGAGCGAGAAAAGCTGACAAAAGCGAAATAATCAGGATAAATTTTGAATACTCTAATTCGGGTATTTCTCGTTTATTGGATATGAGCAGGATTTTGAAAGATAAATAACCAAATAGGCCAACTAGAAGCCCAATCGGAAATGCGACTCCAAAATATGAACCGCCTCTCCATAAAGTAAGCGCCACTGTCAAGAGAATGCCCATCAATATAACAACAATCACAAACCATCGCTTTTCGCTTTGACTGCCGATAAAACCCAATTTTTGAAAGCCATAGTAAAAAATACTCAGGAATAAGCTAATATAAACGATGAATCCAATTCCACCTGTGATAATCAGCGCATCCCAACTTTCGTTGTGTGAGCGGTCAGGGGAAGCGTTTCTTCGCTCCACAAGAGTCAATTCTGGTACGTAGAAACGATTGTAGGCAACATACATTGTCTCAGGGCCATAGCCGATGATTGGCCGAAGCCAATTAAAGATGTCCTTACGACCATCGGGGTATTCCAATGGTGGATGAGGTAAATACAGTTTCACTGCCCCCTGCCAAATATACGTCCTGACTCGAGCATTATTGCTTTGTGGGTCTAATAGCTGGCCAAAACGCCCAATTGAAGGATGCTGTTTTAAGCTTTCGAAGGGACTCTGAGGCAAATTGAACACCACTAAAAAAATTAGGGCAAGGATGGATGTGATGATGATCACTACTCCAAATGTTCGTCTTTTTGTGATGTACA
>CAKZNJ010000432.1 GCA_937129505.1 uncultured Anaerolineae bacterium
CGCAGCAAGCAGGATTATCTGCATACCTATGTAACTCAGGAGCTCTTGAAGCAAGATGTTCTGATTGTTGAAACAGGCTGCGGCGCCATTGCCAGCGCCAAACTTGGCTTACTGCTAGGCGAAGCTGGTCTAAACAAAGTTGGTCCGGGCTTAAGGGAAGTATGTGAGGCAATCGGAATTCCACCCGTTCTTCACATGGGTTCCTGTGTAGATAATACGCGTATTCTCACTGTTCTAACCCAAATGGCGGAAGAGGGCGGTTTAGGTGACGATATTGACCAGATTCCGGCGGTAGGGTTAGCGCCAGAATGGATGAGCGAGAAAGCACTGTCTATCGGTGTTTACTGCATGGCTTCCGGTGCGTATGTCATCTTTGGTGGCTCTTCACCCATCAGCGGAATGCCGGATAGAGTATCTGACAGCGATTTGATCTTGCGCTATATCAGTGAGGGGTGGGAGAAGTTGTATGGTGGCAAGATGGAATTTGTTGCCGATCCCGATGAGATGGTGCGAAGGACGCTTGAACACATTGACAAGAAACGGGCGGTACTCGGTTTGCCTGAGTACAACCCTGAGCGGTTTGGTAAAAGCGGCGATCGTCGAATGCTCGAACTAGAAAGTTTGCCGCTTTCGGAACGGGTTAAAGCTTTGTATGGCGTAGCTGCTGATTAGGAGGTCCATCTATGTCTAGGTACATCGCAACACGCGCAATCCGCGGTGCAAATGCACTCGTACGTGAAGCGGAATTAATGCTCAATCAAGCGATCAAAGAAAAGGGCGGGGATCAAAAAGTCGCTTTTCCAAATACAGCCTACTATTTACCGCTGATTTATGGAATGACCGGCATAGCGGTAGAAAAACTGGAGGATTTGGTGCCTGTCATTGAACAAGCAAAGCGTCTGCTGCACCCAATCCCCTCGGAAAGCCAGTGGACTCCTTACCTTGGAGAAACGCTGGATAGCGGTATGGCAACACTGCTGGCAGCGGAAGCAATTGAAGCGATTCGTTTCGTTTATGGATTGCAACCCGAACGTATGCCAGGCTTTACACTTGCCGGCGGTACTTCATACCCTGAATTAGACTCGTCGAATAACGGTAGGGTAGGACACCTAAACGGCCCCATTGATGACATTCAACTCAGATCGTGGGGTATCCAATTAGTTGATGGGCGTATGCCGGGGTTTGCAGCTATTGTAGGAGCGGCAAAGTCCAACGAAGTGGCGGTCAAGATTGTGCGCGAGTTGCAGAGGCGGAATATCCTGTGTTTCCTCTCAGGCAATGTCAATGGACGCAGTATTATCCACCAACTGGTCGAAGAAGGTGTTGAGCTGGGATATGATACCTATACGGTTCCCTTTGGGACTGATACATTAAGCGCCATTTATGCCTTGGGTTTTGCAACTCGTTCGGCTTTGACCTTCGGAGGATTAAAAGCTGGGCAAGCGCGAGAAATTCTGCTCTATAATCGGGAACGTGTCTTCGCTTTCGTTTTAGCCTTGGGTGAAGTCGACGACCTAAAATATGCAGCCGCAGCAGGAGCAATAAATTTTGGCTTCCCGGTGATTGCTGATACGATTATTCCGGAGATCCTACCAACTGGCATCACGAAATACGAGCATGTCGTCAGTATACCTTTTAACGAGATAGAAGGCGCTGATGATTTGGAAAAAGCTGAACGGTTGGTACATAAGTGTATCGAGGTGCGCGGGGTAAAGGTCAAAGTGGCAGAGGTGCCTGTGCCCGTGCCTTATGGGTCAGCTTTTGAAGGAGAAGTTGTCCGTAAAAATGACATGCGGGTTGAGTTTGGTGGAAAGCACTCCCGCTGTTTTGAATATTTGTTTATGGCTCCCCTCGATGATGTAGTGGATGGCAAAGTAGAGTTGATCGGCCCGACTTTTGACCATATTGCACCGCAGGGCCATCTGGATATGGGCATTATCGTTCAAGTTGCTGGACGACAAATGCAGGAAGATTTCGAGCCTGTTTTAGAGCGACAAACCCACTACTTCATTAACGGCGCTTCAGGGATTCAACATATAGGACAGAGGGATATTGCTTGGATACGGATTTCGAATAACGCTGCTGAAAAGGGGTTCAAGCTAGAGCACTTTGGAAAAATCCTCCATGCCCGCTTCCATTCTGACTTTGGCGCTATCGTTGATAAAGTTCAGGTGACGATAATCACTGACCCCGAATTATTACAGCAATGGCTGGCCAAGGCGCGAGCGGCGTATGATCACCGCAACAAACGCCTTGCAGATTTAACTGACGAAAAGGTTGAGGAATTCTATTCCTGTACGTTGTGTCAATCCTTTGCTCCCAATCATGTTTGCGTGATCAGCCCGGAGCGGTTGGGTCTTTGCGGCGCATATAACTGGTTGGATTGTAAAGCTTCTTATAATATTAATCCAACTGGACCAAATCAACCCATTCGCCTTGGTAAGGTGATTGACCCCCTCAAGGGGTATTGGACGGGAACGAATGATTATGCAAAAATCGGCTCGCATGGTGTTGTACAGGAAGTGGCTATGTACTCCATCATGGAAAATCCGATGACCGCTTGCGGATGTTTTGAGTGCATCGTCATGTTAATCCCTGAAGCCAATGGCGTAATGGTTGTCAGTCGTGAAGATCCCAGTATGACCCCTGCCGGCATGACCTTTAGCACGCTTGCTGGAATTGCTGGAGGCGGTTTGCAAACACCCGGGGTGATGGGGGTTGGAAAATTTTTCTTGCTCAGTCCAAAATTTATCTCGGCGGACGGTGGTTTCAAGCGGGTGGTTTGGATGAGCAGTATCCTCAAAGAAACCATGGTTGAGGAACTGAAGGCTGTTGCTGAGCGCGAAGGGGATCCGGATTTGATCGAAAAAATCGCTGACGAAAGACATGTAACCACCGTGGATGAGTTATTGGCTTGGCTTGAAGAACATAACCATCCCGTTCTGTCTATGGAGCCGATGTTCTAAAACGGCAAGGGAAGGCAAAAGAGATATCCTCTCCCTTGCCTTCCCTTGCATTTTGCATATTTCCCATGCGCATAATAATCAATGCCCATTAATCCAAAGGAGTAAAGAATATGCCTGTTGAAGTTCCCAAAGAGAAATGGCCAGGATCGGTGCGCACAATTACGTTAGGTGCGTTGCCATCGGAGGGTGGCACGCGCAAACGAATTGTGACGGTGGGTGGAGAAACCGCAATGCCTTTTATGCACTTCGAAGGCGAAATACCCTACCCTCCGGTGGTTGCAATTGAGATTAAAGACCGCAAGCCGGACGATTGGTCGCCGTTGTTGCTCGAAACATGGAAGGAGGTTATTGACGATCCTGCCCAATGGGCAGCGGCGGCCGAGGCTGCAGGAGCTGAGCTAATCGTTTTAGCATTAAGCCTCACCAATCGTAACGGGGAACCTACAACGCCTGATGAAGCAGTTGCGAGCGTGAAGGCGGTTCTAGATGCAACCGAGGTACCCCTGATTGTCTTCGGTCCAGGTCAGGCGGAAGCAGATAATACCTTGCTTGTTGCCGTATCAGAGGCAACGAAAGGTGAGCGCTTGGCTTTAGGAATCTGCGAGGATAAGAATTACCGTACGATTGTTGCAACTGCGATGGCGAATGATCATCTTGTCACTGCTAGAACGCCAATGGATGTCAATTTGGCAAAGCAGTTGAATATCCTGATCAGCGATATGGGATTGCCATTAGACCGTATCATTATGGACCCGACAACGGGAGCATTAGGATATGGAATTGAATATGGCTTTTCGGTAATGGAACGCCTACGTCTCGCCGCCTTACAAGGAGATAAGATGACTCAGCTCCCAATGATCGTGACCCCTGGTTTTGAAGCGTGGAAAGCCAAGGAATCCAAGGTCGGCGAGGGTGTCCCCTCTGCGTGGGGGGATTGGCTGAATCGGGCGATCAATTGGGAGACTCTTACCGCGATGACGCTGGTCGAATCGGGGGCGAACATCGTCGTTTTACGGCATCCAGAAAGCGTAAAGCGAGTCAAGGCTGCAATTGAAGAACTAATGGCAGCCAAAGAGTTTGTCTCGTGACCTTCTCCTAAGAATATGGAGGTAATCTATGGCTTTATCAGGAATACAAATTTACAAATTGTTACCGCAGACCAATTGTAAGGAGTGCGGCTTCCCGACGTGTCTAGCCTTTGCAATGAAATTGGCAGCGAAACAGGTTGAGCTATCTGCTTGTCCTTACGTGTCAGAAGAATCCAAAGCTCAATTAGAGGAGTCCTCAGCTCCTCCTATTCGCTTGATCTCCCTCAAGTCTGACGGATATGAAATCAAAGTAGGCAATGAAGTTGTAATGTACCGTCACGAAAAGACCTTCTATAACAAACCGGGCGTTTTTGTGAACGTCAAGACTTCTCTACCCGAAGATGAGGTAAAAAAACTCGCTAAACGGATTAATGATTATCAGGTTAATTATGTTGGCATTACTTTAGAGGTGGATGGAATTGCCATTAACGATGATGCTAGTGATCCCGAAAAAATAAAAACCACCTTGAATGCAGTTCGCTCGGTGTGCAAAAAGCCGATGATGCTATTTTCCACCAATCTTGATAGTTTAGAAACAGGATTGTCTCAGCTCAATGAAGAAACACCTTTGATTGGATGTGCAAACGCAGAGAATTGGGAGAAATTTGCCGAACTTGCTAAGCGATCCAAAGCTGTGCTTGCTGTGGTGGCTGATCATGTTGATGCATTTGCTGAACTGACCGAAAAAATTAAAGCAAAAGGGGTCGAGGATGTTGTTCTTGTGCCTGATGGAAAAAACCTTGGTCATCATCTGATTCTACAAACACAGATTCGTCGCTTGGCTTTGAAGGCAAACCTCCGCCCAGTCGGCTATCCTACATTGGTTTTCTGTGAGAATCAGGCTCAAATGGCTCAAGCAATTGCAAAATATGCTGGCTTTTTGGTCATTGATACTTTTGCAGAAGAGCTGGTATATCCCCTTTTAGTCTTGCGCCAAAACATTTACACGGATCCACAAAAACCAATTCAGGTTCAACCCGGTTTGTATGAGATCAATAACCCTCAACCCACTGACCCCGTGTTGGTTACGACAAACTTCAGCATCACCTACTTCAGTGTTGCGAACGAGGTAGAAGGATCTGGGTTACCAGCATATCTCTTGGTTGCAGATGCAGAAGGGATGAGCGTCTTGACTGCTTGGGCAGCCGGTAAATTTGATGCAGAGCGGATTGCAAAGGCCGTTAAAGCAGCAAGCCTCGAAGATAAAGTGTCGAGAAAGCGGTTGGTATTACCCGGCGCAGTTGCAGTGCTTTCAGGAGAGGTTGAGGCAGAACTGCCAGGTTGGGAAATACGTGTTGGGCCTCGTGAAGCTGTAGATATTCCGAAGTTTTATAAGCAAGTATTACAGGTGAATTAGAAAAGATTCAGTTTTTTGTTGGTATCTCTATGGTTGTTCACAAAGTTACCTTCAATCATCGTGCAGAGCCAGTTGTTGTAAAAAGTGGAACACTGATCACAGAAGCGGCGAAATTAGCCGGCATCGATATTAATCAGCCGTGTGGTGGTCAAGGAAGGTGTGGGCGCTGCGTTGTCCAAGTGACACAGGGAACAGTACGCCAACGCAGCGCTTTGCGCCTGTCTGCTGAAGATTTGAGCTTAGGTTATTGTCTGGCTTGCCAATCAGTTATCGAGGGAGATGTCTCCATTATCGTCCCAGAACAAGAAAAAATCGAACGGAGATTGGTAACCGATAAAACAGCCGTAGAAGTTGAGCCGCCCCGAAACTATGCACCGGAATATCAACAAACTCTCAAAAGGTACTTCCTGGAATTCCCAGCTCCAAACTATGAGGATCAAACAGATGACCTAAGCCGCCTATACAAACAGATCCGGCTTGAATTGGGCTTCGATGATGTTGAAATACCCCTCAGCCTGCTGAAAAAGATTGGCTTAGCCTTGCGCGAAGGCGATTGGAAAGTGACCGTTTATCTGGATGTGACCTATCAGGATGGGGATAAACCGAAAGTGCGGTTGGTGGATATTCTCCCCGATCATTGTGAAGATGATAGCCCGATGTGGGGTGCAGCAATCGATATCGGGACGACCACCGTCACTTTATGGTTGGTAGATTTATGGACAGGGATTGTCCATGCTCAGGTCGCTGAGTACAATGCCCAAATTCGCCGGGGTGAAGATGTCATCTCGCGCATTATTTATGCGGATAAAGAAGGTGGTTTGCAAGAATTGCAAGAGTTGGTTGTCGGTACAATTAATCAATTGCTCGAGACAGCTTGCAAACGGGTAAAGCAGTTTTCGGTCAAGCCAGATGACATACTTAAGATAACTGTAGCTGGCAACACCACCATGATGCATCTTTTCTTAGGTATCCCGCCAAGCTATATTCGCTTAGCTCCTTTTATCCCGACGTTCAACCAGGCTCCTTTGCTTCGCGCCAAAGATATCGGCATTGGTGCAAACCCTCACGCTGTGGTGGATTGTCTGCCGGGAGTGGCAAGTTATGTTGGTGCAGATATAACCGCCGGGGTGCTGTCGTCGGGGGTGGACAACACCGATCTCTTGACACTTTTTTTGGATGTTGGCACGAATGGCGAGATGGTATTGGGTTCAAAGGAATGGTTGGTCACCTGTGCCTGCTCGGCAGGCCCGGCTTTTGAAGGCGCAGGAGTGCGGAATGGGATGAGAGCCACGACAGGGGCTATTGAAGAAGTATGGATCCACTCAGAAACCTATGAACCAAGCTATCGGGTGATCGGAGGTGGAAAACCACGCGGGATTTGTGGCAGCGGCTTGATATCCCTGCTTGCCGAAATGTTTATGACGGGTGTGATTGATAAAGCTGGTAATCTCAATACCCAACTAACGACGCAGCGAATTCGCGAAGGGGATCATGGAATGGAATATGTTGTCGTTTGGGGAAGCGAAAGCGGGCATGGCGAGGATATTGTCATTACTAGGGTGGATATTGACAATTTGCTTCGTGCAAAGGCTGCTATCTATGCCGGTTTTCTTGTCCTTGCCCAGAGTGTCGGTGTTCACTTAGAAGAAACAGACCAAGTCTTAATTGGTGGCTCATTTGGAAAGTACTTGAATATTGAAAAATCAATCCAAATCGGCTTGTTGCCTGATTTACCTTGGGAAAAATTCACATTCCTCGGAAACACAGCCGTGAAAGGAGCCTATTTCGCTTTATTAAGCCAAGAAAATCGAGAGCGCATTCGTGAAATAGCCAGTAAAATGACCTACATCGAATTGTCAGCAGACAATGCTTTTTATGAAGCCTTTATGTCTGCAATGTTTTTGCCCCACACAGACATTGCTCGCTTTCCATCTGTAATGGAAGCAATCCGACAAGCTAAGATACCAATTCAAACTTAGACTATTTTGAAGGGAGGGCTGTCCCATGTTTATCATAGGAGAAAACATCCACATAATTTCTGAAAAAGTAAAGGAAGGATTGAAGGAAAGAAATGCTAAATTTTTTCAAGAATTGGCCGTCAAGCAAGTAGAGGGGGGTGCAAAAGCCTTGGACTTGAATTTAGGCCCGCGAAAGGCGGATGGGGAGGAGGTTTTTCCTTGGATTGTGCAAACAGTCGAAGCCGTTGTAGATGTCCCTCTAAGTTTTGACTCGACGAATGTGGTGGGAATAGAAGCGGGCTTGAAGAAAGTGACCAAAGCCCAACCAATTATCAATTCCACCTCTGCTGAACCCGAACGACTCGAAAAGGTGCCACTATTGGCGAAGAAATACAATACAAAGTTGATTGCCCTGACGATGGGGAAAAGTGGTATCCCCGTTGCTGCTGATGATCGGGTCAATATTGCCATCGAGTATCTAATTCCGCGCGCTTTGGAAGTTGGCCTCCCAATCGAGGATTTGATTATTGACCCGCTTGTGTTAACCGTATCGGGTTGCCAAGAATATTGCCCTGAGTTAATTGAGGCAATCCGCACCTTAAAATATGCGTGGGAACCCCCACCGATGATTTCAGTTGGACTGTCAAATGTATCCAACGCTGTACCCAAGGAAAATCGTCCCCTGATCAACCGGGTCTATTGTGCGATGTTGATGGGGGTAGGTTTACAAATGATGATTGCTGATCCATTAGATGAAAAGCTCAAGGAAACCATCCGAATCATTGAAGAAAGAGACGAATCCACTCCAATTGGTCGCCTATATCTGCGAATTGCTGATAAAATAAGGGATATGGAAGATATTACCATGGATGATATTGACTTTAACGATCCGGAGCAAGTTGCGGTGTGGAAGACAATCCAGATTTTGCTTAATAAAGTAATATACGCGGATGGTTATCTTGAGCAATAATCAAGCTATATTTGGTAAGTTAGGAGGTTTTTATGCCAATATTTACCCCAGGTAGAAGGTGGCAACCCCCCTTTTACCCCTTCAAAAAAGAACCATTTGGTGCGCGGCTTTTAGCCGGGATTGAAAAAATGGTTAAAGGACCCCTTTTCGGGTGTCGGATGTGCGGAAATTGTCTTTTGCAAGAGACCGCATTTATCTGTCCAATGGAATGTCCAAAAGGAATCCGAAATGGTCCATGCGGGGGTTCCACCGAAGAACATTGCTATGTGGACGAAACAAGACCTTGTATCTGGTATAAGATTTATGACCGTGCCTTTAAGATGGGTAGGGAAGAATATCTGCTAGAAGTCTTGCCGCCGTTGGACTGGAATAAGGTAGGTACAGAAACGTGGGGAGATGTGATTCAACAGGTGCGCAAGGTTGGCACGAAAAAAGTAGTAACAGGGCTGCTTTCTAAGGATCCAGCGCAGCGCGCCATTGTTTGGGACTCAGTTTTCAAGCCAGTCCGTCAACCAGATTGGTGGCAGGGGGACGCTGAATACCATCCGCCCATGTATACCGAACCAATATCGGAATTAGAACGGCGATTAAAGGCGGGTGAGTTTGTCGTTACATCGGAGGTCGCTCCACCGATGACAGTTTCAACGGGTAAGCTTTTAAGTAATATTGAGCTGATCAAACCCTATGTTGCCGCCATTAACTTTACCGATTCACCATCAGCTACGCCGCGCATGTCCAGTTGGGCGTGTAGTGTCATGGCAGTACAGGCAGGTGCAGAACCCGTCATGCAAATTGCTGCCCGCGATCGAACTCGAGTAGGCTTGCAGGCTGAAGTGTTGGGTGCTAATGCATTAGGGGTGAGAAACATTCTCTGCTTGTCGGGCGACAGTATGCGTATGGCTCCCGATCCACGCGGCAGGATGGATGTGGTTGATATCGACTCGATTCAAATGATCTGGATTTTGCGGCGAATGAGGGATGAAGGCAAGTATCTCGATGGCAGAGCGATCAAGTTTCCGCCCAAGATATTTATTGGCGCAGCCGCATCGCCCTATGCTTCTGAGCCTCGCTTCCAGGCAATCCGTGAACACAAAAAGTGAATGCTGGTGCCCAGTTCTTCCAAACCAATTTGGTTTATGACCCAGAGGGATTGGAGATCTGGTTGAATGAACTGGCTAAGCGGAATATCTTGTATAAGGTGTATATCTTGGTCGGTATTACGCCTCTGAAGAGTTATAAAGTTGCCCAGTACATGAATAACGAAGTGCCGGGCGTATTTATCCCCGAAAAATTAATGAAACGGATGGAACGAGCGGGTGACAGAGCTTCCGAAGAGGGGATCCAGATAGCGTTGGAGCTGATTGAGGAGGTCAGGAAACTGCAAGGTGTCCATGGCATTCACCTGATGGCGGTTGGATGGGAAGAAATTGTGCCACGGATTATTAAAGAGGCGGGCTTGATGCCAAAGGAAATGATCCAACAGCAGACCCAGCCGACAGAGCAGGTTGTCAATTCTTGATTGTTTCATGAAAAGTTTGAACCGCTCCTGTTTTTATGAACAGGAGCGGTTTGTTATACTCTACCTATTGATTATCTTGCTTGGCATGGGTATACTGTAGAAGAAACTGGAAAGGATAGGAGATCAAGTTGGAGAAGTTGAAATAGAAGAAGGTTGATATGCGCATAGACAACCTAATATCAATCTTACCGGAGATTTACAGTCAACTTGACCGAGAGATCATCCTAAAAGCTTACCAAATCGCTGAGGAAGCTCATCGGGGGCAAAAACGTGCTTCTGGGGAGCCATATATTAATCACTGTGTTGCAGTAGCAGGGATATTGGCGGAGATGCATGTCCCGCCTGAAGTGATTGTAGCTGCTTTGCTTCACGATACCGTTGAAGACACCCAGATAACGATCGATGAGATTCGTCAATGGTTCGGAGAGCGGGTTGCTATGTTGGTTGATGGGGTTACAAAGCTAACCAACTTGCCAAGAGTATCTCGCGGCGATCAACAGGCAGAAGTGGTTGAACAGGAAGAATTTGAAAGGGAAATGGCAGGAAAACGGGGGTTGCCCGATCCTGAAATAGAAGCCGCCCAAATGATGCGTAGCCGGCGTTATGATGCTGTTTCGGAAACATTGCGAAAGACTTTTTTGGCGATGGGCGAAGACGTTAATGTTGTTTTGATCAAACTAGCCGATCGCCTTCATAACATGCGCACGCTGAGCCACATGCCTGAACATAAGCGTAAGCGGATTGCCCAACAAACCTTGGATATCTTCGCGCCTTTAGCAAACCGGCTTGGTATTTGGAATATGAAGTGGGAGCTTGAAGACCTTAGCTTTCGCTATGTGGAACCCCAGAAGTATAAAGAAATAGCTGATTTATTAGCCGCTCGTCGCTCTCAGCGTGAAGCTGAAATGGAGAACATCAAGTCGAAACTGACTGCTTGTTTGAACAAAGCGGGTATTCAGGCAGAGATCACGGCGCGACCAAAGCATATCTATTCTATTTATATGAAGATGAAGCGCAAAGGCATCCCCTTTGATATGGTTTATGATGTCAGAGGGGTGCGAATTATCGTTGCCGATATACCAACCTGTTATGGCGCTTTGGGTGTTATTCACACCAATTGGCGGCCGATTCCAGGTGCCTTTGACGACTATATCGCCGCGCCGAAAGATAATTTTTACCGCTCGCTGCATACTGCCGTCATTTTTGATGATGGAAAAACCTTAGAATGTCAAATCCGCACTCCTGAAATGCATCAGAACGCTGAATATGGCATAGCTGCTCATTGGCGCTATAAGGAGGGAGTCGCCCGAGATGATGATTACGAGAAGCGGTTGCTCTGGTTGCGCTCTTTGATGGAGTGGCGACAGGATGTCGCTGACGCTAGAGAATTCGTCGATAGCATGAAAACGGATGTCTTTCAGGATCGGGTTTACGTTTTCACACCCAAAGGGGATATTATCGACCTGCCAGCAAAATCGACCCCGATCGATTTTGCCTATCACGTCCATACGGATATTGGCCATCGTTGTCGTGGCGCTAAAGTTAACGGCAAACTAGTCTCATTGGACTATACACTTAAGACCGGGGATCAGGTTGAGATCCTGACAGCCAAGAGGGGAGGTCCCAGTCGGGATTGGCTAAACCCTAACCTTGGATTAGTGCGCACCCAGAGGGCAAAAGCGAAAATTCGTCAGTGGTTTAAGAAACAGGCGCGGGATCAAAATATCAGTCAGGGGAAAATCCTGGTCGAAAAAGAGCTTCGTCGGTT
>CAKZNJ010000433.1 GCA_937129505.1 uncultured Anaerolineae bacterium
GCTAGCGAAGATTATGAAGGTTTAAATCAGACCATTCTCACCGTTATGCTGGCTTATGGGCTGATCGGCATGCTCTTTGTCAGTTTCTGTGTCATCTTTGCTGTACCGCTGGCTCAATTCACGTTTAATAACTCCGCTTACTTGTCCTATATCATCATCGTCAGCCTGACGGCTTTTGCATGGCTGCACTATCAAGAAATGCTGATCATTTTTCGCGGCCTGATGCAATGGCGCGAGGCCTCCCTTGTCGCCATCGTTGGTAACAGTATCAACTTGATGATCATGTTGATTTGTGTTTTACTGTGGGAGGTTTGGGGGGCAGTGCTCTCCTTGCTGCTCTCGCAATTGGTCAGCTTCTTTCTTTCCTTTTGGCTGCTGGTGCGCTCCACCGCCAAGCGCCATCAGATCCGCTTTTGGAATGCCAAGCCCCGTTGGCACATTCTCAGGTCGCTGATCGATTTTGCTGCGCCTTTGACGGTCATGAATTTGCTCGGCACCTTGCTCTATCTGACCATCCGCAGTCAAATCATCCGTCAGCTCGGTGCTGAAGCCAACGGCCTTTATCAAGCGGCCTACTCGGTTTCATACGCCTATATGGGTTTCGTCAATACCGCTGTGTGGGGCTATGGCATCCCCAAACTCTCCTCCCTAAGAGAAAACGTCAACGACGTCGTCCATATCCAGAATAACAGCCTGCGTCTAGGCTGGCTGACGATGGTGCCCTTCACCATCGCCTTATTGGCAGGGCGAGAAATCTGGATTCCGTTGTTGTTCAGTGGGGAATTCCTTTCGGTAGCTCCCTTATTTATCTGGCAACTGATGGGCGATGTGATCTTCTTTGTGCGCATGAATGTTTTGATCTCGATGGTGCCGCTCGAAAAGATGAGCAATTACTTTTTCGAGGGAGTGACATATTGGATCTTGTGGACGGCTTTCTCGGTTTTGTTTCTCAGCCGCTGGGGGATTGCGTCGGTAATCTTCGGTTATTTTCTGATCAACCTTATCTTTCTAGCCTTTGACCTAACCATCCAAAGTCGGGTCAATGGCTTCCGCCTGCGACAGGACAACTTGCACATGTTTGCCAAGAGCATCCCATTGACCATGGTGGGTTATCTGTTTGCCCAGTTCATCCCCAACCTTTTTGTGCGCCTGACGCTGTGCGCGCTGGTTATCCTTCTCCTGCTGATCTGGCTGCCGACTGATCAGGAAAAACGCAACGGGATGCTCTACTTACGGCAGTTGCTGGTTAAGTATCTCTCTCCCCTTCAAAGGAAATTGTAAAATCTCCCCAAGTGCTAAGATGAAGGCGGTGGATCGCTGTGTCCCGCCGCTCAAGGACAGCTCCGTCCTTCACGAAGGTGCTTTCCCCCTTCAGGCGATCTGCTCGAACTCCTCCAGCGATTCTAGAAACGCCCAGACAACTTTGGGGTCAAACTGCCTGCCCGCCTGTGCCTGTAGATGCTCTATCGCCCGCTCTCTGCTCCAGGCAGGCCGATAGGGGCGATCAGAGCGCAGGGCATCCCACACATCTACCACAGCAAAGATACGCGCTTCTACGGGGATTTGCTCTGCCCGCAGTTGGCGCGGATAACCGTTCCCATCCCAATGTTCGTGGTGGCAGTACGGAATCGCCGCAGCTTGCTGTAAGGAAGGAATGGCGGAGAGCATCTCATAGGCGTATTCGGGATGGCGGCGGACAATTTTCCACTCCTCTTCGGTAAGCGGGCCGGGTTTCTGCAAAATCGACTCGGGGATAGCCAGATTGCCAATGTCGTGTAAGAGGGCACCATGGCGAATATGGGTCAGGTTTTGCTCGCTGAAGCCAAATTGGCGCGCTAAGCGGACGGTTATTTCCGCCACGCGCTTGCTGTGACCGTGAGTGTCTGGGTCTCTCAATTCCAACGCCCGCGCAAACCCCTCGATGATCCCTTCGTATGCCAGCGAGAGAGAGGTTTGATTGCGCTGTAACGTTTCGAACATCTCAGCGTTGTCGATCGCTATCGCAGCTTGCTCAGCGAGAGCCTCTAGGAAGCGCCGCCACTCATCCGAAGGGACAAGCGGGCGCAGTTTGAAGACTTCCATCACGCCCCTAACCTGGCCCTTTGAAATCAAGGGGGCCGCCGCATAGCCCGCATATCCCTGTCCGGCGCTGCGTTCCCAAAAGCTACGCTCGCCCGTGTACGATCGTAAGTTCTCGACCAGCACGATTTTCCTTTCCAAAATAGCTTCACGGGGCGGGTCGTTCTGCAATTGATAAATGCCGGGGATCAGCTTTTTGGGGTACTGATAGGTTGCCAGAGCCGACAACATCTGACTCGTCTCGTTAAATTTCAGAAGAACCGCAGCATCAACCTCTAACTGCTGTACCGCTTGCGCTAACAAGATATTGGCGGTGAAGTTGAGATCCATGCTGGCATTGATAGTTCGATCAACAATGTGCAAGGCATTGAGTTGTTTTAGGCGTTGGATGGTTTGTTCGTAAAAAGCAGCCCGTTGAAGTGCAGAGGCGGTGATGTCCATGACCGCATGGAGGATGTGTTGTTCGTGTGGCGAAAGCGGTGTTTGGCGAGCCAAACAAAGCCAACCGACATCCGCCAGTGAGGTCTTAATGGGACACCATTCAATCCACTCATTGCTGAGGTCAATTTCGATTAGCTCTGCAAACCATCTCAGCTCACTTTCCTCTGCCTCAGCCTTATAAAACGAGCGGATTTCGCCCTGCCGCAGCCACATTGGGAGTGAGACAATTTTGCCTTCCGCAGGGCTCCAATCTCCGGTGGCAATGGCAATAGTGCCCGCCGTTTGGTCCTCTGAAAATAAACCGATCATCAGGCGATTGACTTCAAACAGCAAAGCACATTGTTCAGCAAGGACGGAGAGCATCTGGGGGCGATCGAAAGCCTGGCGCATCGCCGCCGAGACTTGGACAATTGCTTCCAGCTCCCGTTCGCGTTGTTTGCGCTCGGTAATGTCGCGGGTGATCGAAAGAATACAGGTTTCGCCACCGATCTCAATCAGGCGGGCAGACATTAAGCCGGTTCGGGTGCGCCCATCTTTCATGCGGAACAGCGCTTCGAGATTATCCACATAGCCCTTATCCAGCAGACCTTGCACTAGGCGCGACCGATCTGCAGGGTTCGCCCAAATGCCCAGTTCGAGGGAAGATTTGCCAATGACATCTTGGCGGGTATAACCGGTAAGGCGGGTAAAGCCCTCGTTGATATCCAGATAGACTCCGTCAGTCAAGCGGTTGAGATTGATCGAATCGGGGCTGGTCAGAAAAGCTTTGGCGAACTTTTCTTCCGACTGTTTGAGGCGTATTTCGGTTTCTTTTTGTGCAGTAATATCCATCAGGATACCACGCCAACGCAAGGGACGACCGTCCGTGTCGTACTCCAAGATGGCCTCATCGCGAACCCAAATGACCTTGCCATCTTTTCTGACAATGCGATAGTCCATTTTGAATGGCTCCCCGGTTAGATTGGTGCGTTGGTTTTCTGCCAAAACAGCCGCTCGGTCTTCTGGATAGAGCATCCTCACCCATAAGTTCGCGTCCTGCAAAAACTCCTCTGGCGTATAGCCGGTGAGAGGAAGGATCTGTGGGCTGGTGTACAAACTTGAACTCACCTCGTCGGTTCGATCGACATAAATAACCGCCGGCACCTGCTCAACCAAGGTTCGATAGGTTGCCTCCGCAACGCCCAGGCGCTCCTCCATTCGCTTGCGCGCCGTGATGTCTAAAGCAGTAAAGGTAACGCCCTTTTTCCTATCCGAGGGGTCAATGGGAGAGGAACTGAGCAAAACATCGATGATCTGGCCATCTCTTCGCAGCCAGCGGGTTTCGATGCTGCCCACGCCGCTCACATCGATCTGAGCGTATTTTTCCTTGCCCACCTTCTCGAATTCGGCATCATCTGGGTAGATCAGGCGCGCCGATTTGCCGATGAGTTCTTCTGGTTGATAACCGAGCATCTCTGCGAGATGCTGATTTACTTGAACGAAGACGCGATCAACGACCACCCCAATGCCTAAGGGAGCCGCTCGAAAGATGGATTGCAGAAAAGTCTCTGAACTCGTTTTGCTCTCCTCAAACGCGCTTGATTTTTTCGACATATTTATTCCCCTTCGTTACTTCTTTCAAGTGTTCTCTCCCTTTGCCCTCTTCTTCCTGCGGCGTTTGCGGGCCTTGTGTTGGTACATTTTTTGGTCGGCAAGGCTAAAAAGTTGGGCAAGCGGCATGGGTTGGGTAGTCGTGGCAATGCCATAGGAGAGGTGAACCGGCGAGTAGGGATGAGATAGGTTATACCGTCTGAGGTTCGAGGCGACCCGCCGGGAGAGTTGCTCGGCAATTTGCTCATCCGCTGCGGGCAACAAGACAGCAAATTCATCGCCTCCAATGCGGGCAACCACATCTGCCGCCCGAAAGGATGCCCGCAGTATCTCGGCTGCACTGCGCAATAGGTTGTCGCCGGCGCTGTGTCCTTGTTCATCGTTCACCCGTTTCAAACCATCCACATCGGCTACTAAAATACTTAAGGGCGAGCAATTCTCTTGCTCTAGTTGAGTGAGCCTGTCTTCAAAATAGGAGCGATTGTATAACCCGGTTAGCACATCATGGCTGCTCAAATATTCCAACTTTTGTTCCTTTTGTTTGCGATCACTCAGATCAACGTACATGGCATAGCCGCCGACAATTTCATTTTCCAGTTGGATTGGTGCCGCATATACTTGGACAGGCACAGTGCTTTGATCTTTGCGCATTCGAATCGTTTCTTTGTCAATTGTGCTTCCCGAAAAGACAGCCAAGGATAATCCACTGGCTTCCTCGATTCGATCTGCGGGAATGATCAAGTCATTAATCGGCCTCCCGGCCGCGTCAGCGTTGGTATACCCAAATAGATTCTCGAACGCCCGATTAACCCGCACGAAACGATCGTGGGTGTCCAACATGGCAATGGCAACGGGGGTGTTTTCGAACAATTGTTGAAAATAAACGCGTTGCTTCTCCATTTCGCGTTCTATCTGTTTGCGGGCGGTGATATCTATCAGGCTAACCAGCACACTGCGAAAGGCCTCTTTGTCTTCTGGCGGGGGAAAGGAGATGGTGACGATCACGTCAAGACGTTTGCCTTGCAGGGTGTGATTCACCGTTTCGCCAGCATAGAAGGTTTTTCCCTCCGCAATGGCGAGAATTTCTTCGCGCAAAATGCTAAGCGCATCAGACGGGATGATTCTGGTCAGGTTTCCCAACAATTCTTCTTTGTTTTGGGCGCCGAACATCTTGAGCGTGGTGGTGTTCACGTCCCGAACGCGGATGTTTTGGGCGGCAAGTTGGATAAATTGGGGATGTTCATCCAGATAGCGTTGGAAGTCGCTCACCCCCTGCTCGCGCAGTTCTTCAATGGCTGCCTTGATGGCGGAGAAATCCTCCTCCCAAATCGAAACAGCAGCGGTCTCAAAGATGTTGCGGTAGCGAGCTTCGCTGGCACGTAAAGCCATTTCGATCTCTTCCCGTTTGCGCACATCTCGATAAATCCCCACTGTCGCAATAACCTTTCCCTCTACCCGGCGATTGCTGATTGAACCTTCTAAATCGATCCGATTGCCGTTCTTCGTCAAGAAGGTGACCGTTACGAGCTCCGTTTTTTCGCCTTGCAAAATCCGTTGAAAGAGATCAAGACAATGATTGCGACATTCTGGGGCAAGGATGTCAACCAAGTTTAGCTGTTGCACCTCATCCGCCGTGTATCCCATTTTCTCTTGCCAGGCGCGATTCACATATAGAAAACGCCCATCGGGAGCAACCGATTGAATTAAGTCGCTTGCATTTTCGAACAGCTCTCTAAAATGGGCTTCGCTCTCTCGTAAGGTACATTCCGCCAGTTTTTGAGTTGTGATATCGCGGGCGATGCCGCACAAGCCAATTATTCTGCCCTTTTGATCACGCAAGGGAGTTTTGATAACGCTAAAGTAGTAAAAATGACCGTCGATCTCAAAGTGGTCCTCGCCGCTGAAGGGCTCGCCTTGTAAAACTCGGCGATCGGCTTGCCAGATTTGGTGCGCTGCTTCTTGCCCGAACAATTCTTCGTCCGTTTTGCCGATAATCAACGCCTTTGGCAAATCCAATAGGCGTTCCATCGCCGGGTTGACCAACGTGTAGCGGAGAGAAGCATCCTTGATGAAGATGGCATCTTGAGCGCTTTCAAAAATGGCGTTGAAAAATGAGCTTATCTCTATCGAAAACCTCCGTTTCTCGATCGGGTCACAAAACCGGGTGCATGAGGCGTGTTCTTATCAAGCAGCATCATTTGTGCGCGTCAACTCCTCACCAAAGAGGGCTGCCGATTGACTTCAATGCTCAGGGTGAGGAGGTTGAAAAGTTTTTTCTTAGTATACAATAAAAGTGTCGCTTTATTGTCTTTACAAATTGGTAAGGCAGCGGTTGAAAGGGCAATGTAACAGAAGACCTGGCTGAGCGGTTGGCGGAGGGGAAGACGAGGTATACTACAGCTTGTGATTTGGATTACACCTCAGCTTTCGATTGACGAAGAAGAGCTGGAATGGGACTTTGTGCGCGCAGGAGGCGCGGGCGGGCAGAATGTCAACAAAGTTTCGAGCGCAGTTCAATTGCGCTTTAACCTCTTGCAAAACCGAAGTTTGCCCCCCGAGGTAAAAGAGCGGCTGCTGCGCTCGATAGGCAAACGGTTGAATGCGAATGGAGAGTTGATCATCCACGCTCAGCGTCACCGCACGCAGGAGCAAAACCGCCGCGAGGCTCTTGAGCGCTTCATCGGGATTCTCCAAAAGGCAACCCAAAAGCCAAAACCGCGCCACCCCACGCGACCTAGCTTGGCAGCCCGCCACGCGCGTTTGAAGGCAAAGCGCCACCGCAGTCAGATCAAAGCCCTACGCCAGAAAAAAGATTGGGATGGCGAGAATAGCTTCTAAGGATACGCAAAAGGTCAGGCTAAAGAATTTAGCCAATGGTATAACCGTTGGGGAGGTAGTTTTTGAGTTCATCCTCTTCTAACCCACCCTGTTTGATTGCTAAAATGCTACCTAATTAGCGCCAATTAAAGCCCAACACATAGGCGATGGTAATCACCAAGAAGAGCAGAGGGAACGCCTTGAAGAGTCTCTCTTGGCTCAGGATTGGCGACCCGAGGCGCAAAAAGGAAAGCAGCAATCCCATTAGACCGATCAACGCTCCTCCCACGCTGACCAATAAGAAACCCTGCGCCGCCCGCTGAGCCGCCACCATCCCTACCGGCAGCAGAAAGATAGTTATACCGGCAGTTCCATGCACGATCGCCAACGTTAACGTGGAGATCGCAGGCGGTGCCTTGGCGAAACGGGTCACCCCGATTGCTACAAAGCCGATGAACATTCCACACAAATAGAAACTGCGCCAGGCGGGTAGATATTCCCACACCATGCCGCAGGCTAGGCTCAAGGGGATGATGGTTGCCACGAGGACGACGATCGGACTTTGTAAGACCTCAAAGCCTAAGATGAGAATGAGCAATCCCGCTACCAACAAAACGCCAAAACCGATGGTGTAAGCAAGGGTGGGGACGCCCCCTAGCCCCTCAATTCCGATGGCAATTTGGTAGGAGGCAAGCACGCCTGTCATCAAGAAAAACAAGCGGTCAAGGGGGGAAACTTTGATCATCAGCGAACACCGGCCACGTTGCTTCCACAAAGCAAGTAATGGTTCTAACCAAATTCCCCAGCGCGTTTGTTGTCTATCACCTCGGAAATCTCAATGAGAAACTCGCCTCTCATTGGATAGAGAGCAAAATCATCGAGGCGAGCATGTAGAGAGAAGCGTATTTGAACAAGCCAAAGTTCACCCGCTCGTTGGGGCGGATCAAGCTGCCGAGTGCCAGAAGGAATAAGCCACTCGATAGAACAGCCAGCAGGCGCAGGAAACCCCACTGCACACCGATCAAAATGCCGGCTGTGCCAATGGCTAAAGCCGCAAGCACACTGGACGCAGCAATCGTTGCCCGCGTAACCGGGAATCCGTAGCAGGATGGAAATGTTGGCACACCTGCATTTTGGTAATCGGCATAAAAGCGCATGGCAAAGGTGAGAATGTGGGTTGGGATCCAGAACAAGACCGAAAGGGTGAGCAAAATGCCGACCAAGTCAATCGAGCCCACCCCTAACACCCGACCGGCTAAAATCGGCATTCCTCCCGCTATGCCACCCCAGATAATACTCCAACAAGTGCGCCGTTTGAGCCAGATGGTATAAACAACGACATCGAAAAACCAGCCAGCAAAGACGACCAAGGCATAGAGCGGAGACAGAAGGGCTGACCAAGCGAGACCACCTACTGAGAGGATCAGCCCTAAGCGGAGCGTCTCTTGCGTTGAGATCTCGCCGCTGGGCAACGGCCGCTTCTGTGTCCGTCCCATTCTGGCGTCGATATCTCGATCCCACCACATGTTCAAGACAGTTGAGCCGCTGATGGCGAGGAAGAGACTGCCTGCTAAACCGAGCAGGGTGGGAAAGTGAAAGATGGGACAGCGAGCGCTCATATAACCAGCGAGGCCGGTTGCCAATAAGAGAAACGTCTGCAAGCCCTTTATCAGCGGCAAATAATCGCGGAGTTTGCGTAACAAGTTTTGCAACCACACTGGGCGGCCGCTCATCGCTTCTTCTCCTTGAACGGTGGTGTGCAGTTTCTCCATATCTTACCTTCCCGAAAGCACCTGAATTATACAATATTCCCGCCGACCTGCGCAGTCAGAATTGGATTGATTCTATCTTGTTACTTGGTGAAGCATAGGCACAGTGCAATCCAACACTCCTTGTCTCCTGCCCCTGTCTGCTGGCGTAGCAGGGTGCGAGAGACGCTAGCTGGGACAGCCGCTTAGAAGGGCAGAGGCTTTGAATCAAGCTTGACCCGCTAAGCGGCAGGACCTTCGCTGCGATATTCAAAGATATACAGGCTAAAATCCCACTCCGCCTGATAGCCCGCATTAGCCAAGGCTTGCAAGATCGGTGCTTGCAGGGGAGCAATCCAAGCGGCTTCTGGATAGCCTTCTTTTGCGCTAAGCTGGGCAAAGTCTTCCAAGAGATTGTTCAACGCTTGCGGCTGGCAAGCTGCCCAACGGAGCATCAGTCTCTTGCCCTGCTCCTCTTCGTCCTTTGCGATGCCCAGAATGCCCTCTTTCTCCCGCCACCAATAGACTTGGCGCGCAGCAATCATTTGTTGGAGGTAGCTTGGGCGCGGGTTCGCCCATTGCCAACCGAGGTCGATGAGGTTGTAGCAGAGCGGTAGTAGCGGACTGCTCAGCAGGGTGGCAAACGCTGCTTCCATCTCATCGCCTTGAATTAAAGTGAAGGGTGGTGTTTCCTCTGCAGGTGAAGTAGGCTTTGCATAAGCGCTGAACTCCGCAATTTTATAAAAGCCCAATTTGTGGCAGATGCGATGAACCGCGAGGCGCTTGGAGGCTGTCGCCAAGCGGATAACCCCTTTATCTCTCTCTTGCCAGCGCTCCATCAGGTAACGGTGGATGTGGGTGGCGAATCCGCGACCCTCAAAGGCGGGATGAACCCGTAATCCTTCTAACCACCACTCCCCCTGATCCAAACGGGTCAGCTTCCCCATACCGACGATATGCTGTCCATATTCCGCTACGGTTAGGAAACCCTCGCTATCCGCCAGCCAATCCTGCCAGACAAAAGGGATATAATCGTGACCATTCCAGATTTGGCGGGTGAGTTCAAGGATCGCAGAGGTGTCCTGGGGCAAAGCGGGACGGCACACCAACTGAGCTAGAGAAGGCGCTGAGGCAAACGGGCGGTGAGTCCTCATTCGGGAAAGACCTGATTAAGGACTTCGGGGGCGTAGGTAGCGACCATTGCGGAAGAAAGGCCGTTCTCGCTACAGATTTCGGCATACAAATTGGCGCTGGGACGGCGGATACGCTGTTGGGTCTTCTCATCCAAAGCCCACAGTCCAAAGCGTTGCGTCCAGCCCCGCTCCCATTCGAAATTATCCACCAATGACCAGTGGAAATAACCTTTGATGGGGATGTTGAAGTTAACCGCCTTCCAGAGCTGGTGGATATGGGTAACTAGATAACGCGGCCGCAAACGGTCTTGGGAGTCGTTGACTCCGTTCTCGGTAATGATGATGGGTAGATTCGCCTTTTGCGCCCACGTGATGGCGCGATAAAAGCCTAGGGGTTCATTGGCGATGAATGCCCCCTCGCTGACGTCAGCTCCTTCGGGAAAGAAGCGGCGGGCGAAGAGTTCAGCGGCTTTGGTCAGGTCAAAGGCTATCCTTGAACGGGTGTAGTAGTTCAGGCCGAAAAAATCCTGGGTGCCTTTGGCTTCTGGCACAGTCCGGCGAAAGACCAACACACTTAATCTGCCGCTCATCAGCGGTTGGGTGATCATCTCATTGAGCGCTTTGTGCAGAGATTGGGTTGCCCAACGATCGAGGGGCGACCAGGTCTTAGCAGGTAGTAAATCCTGAACATGATGCGCCATGCCAACCCGCGCCTGCGGCTGGATGGCGTGGATGGCGCGATAAGCGCTAGCGTGAGCGCGCAGCAGGTTTACTGCGCTTTGGACTGCCGCCTCAAAACTTTTTTTGCCCGGCGGCCAAGTACCTTGAACATAGCCAAAGATCAGGTATAAATTGGGCTCATTGAAGGTCACCCACAGGTTGACATATTCCTTCAACGCTTCGACCACCTTGCGGGTGTATTTTGTAAACCACTCGACCGCTTGATCGTTCTCCCAAGCGCCTGCTTCCAAGAACCACATAGGCTCTGAGAAGTGGTGCAAGGTGACCAACGGTGTCATCCCCCGGTCAGCTAAGCCGCGCATCATCTCGCGATAATATTCCACCGCCTCTTCATCCCATTTGTCGGGTGTGGGCTGGATGCGGCTCCATTCGATAGATAGGCGATGGGCATTTTGATTGCCTTCAGCGGCGCGATCGAAATCTTCCCGCCAACGTCCCCCCCACCAATCACAAGCCAGGCCGCACTGATGCCCGGCAATGATATGTCCTTGTTGCTCCCACCAATGCCATGAGTTGAGAAGGTTGTTGCCTTCCACCTGATGGGACGAGGTAGCGGTTCCCCATAAGAAACCCCGTGGAAATTGATAAATTGCTTCTGGCATTTCTCCCTCGAATTTCACAGTTTGCGTTTATTTTAACCGATATGGGCGGCTCAGCCTGCCTGTCTTCTTGCTAGAGCTATGCTGGCTTTTTCAAGGTCGTCCAATCGGCTCAGTCAAGTAAGGCAGAGGCAGCGGCGAAATCGACTCTGTCCTCGCGGGTTCTATTGTGCGCTATCCCGTGTCATGTCGAACGAGATGAACCCCCGAATGTCATTTCGAACGCAGTCTCCTTGCGTGTCATGTCGAGATGAGAACATGACGCTGGTGCGTCACTTGATGAGGCAATAACATGAATACCACTCAGCTTCCAACCAAGACGAGTTCGTCTTGGTTGGGCTTTTCCCTTTCTCCAACAGACCCACCCTATTCTGTAATGAGGATCTAGCGGGAAGAGCACTCGCTGACTCGACCTGTATCCTCACCCCCGCCCCCTCTCCCACGAAAGGGGGGCAAGCCCCCTTCCCCCATAGGGGGAAGGGCAGGGGATGAGGGCTGTGATGAGGGAA
>CAKZNJ010000434.1 GCA_937129505.1 uncultured Anaerolineae bacterium
GTCGATGAGCTGACTGAAATGCAGAAGCGCACCGAACAGCGGGTTGAAGAGCTTGCCGAAGCGCAAAAGCGCACCGAGCTCAACCTCCAGCGCCTGACCGACCGGGTCGGGCAAATATCCGGCGACTTGCTGGAGCTAAAATACCGAACCAAAGCTCCATCCTACTTCGGACGCATCTTACGACAAGCTCGTGCCGTGGACTTCCCCGAGCTTGAACCGTTGGTCGAAGAGCGCCTGACCCGTGAGCAGCTTGAGGACTTGTTGCTCCTTGACCTGCTCGTGCGGGGACGCTTGCGCCAACCCTCTCAGCCGAGCCAAAGCGATGCCGAGGTGTGGCTGGCGGTGGAGGTATCCTCGGTAGTGGATCGCGAAGACGTTGAACGCGCTCGGCGGCGGGCGGGGTGGATGCGTCAGGCGGGGTTGGTGGTGCTTCCGGTAGCAGCGGGGCATGCGGTTACGGCTGGGGGGCATGAAGTTGCTGCGGCGAATGGGGTGATTATCCAATTGGATGGGCAGATAGAGTTGCTGGACGAAGCGCTCCAACGCTTGACCGACTGATGATAAACTCAACCCCCTTATCAGCAAACGAAAAGCTCAGCGTCGTCCTATTCCGAGGGCAGCGATCATTACGGTGTTCCGAAATTTTCGTTATAGTCTCGCTTTTCCGATACCCTGAGAACGAGGCGGCGAGCAAGGGGTGGTGCTGCGCTCTACGTCCTGTCGAATGTAGTAAGACATCTTAAGCTCCATGGCTTTACTGCTCTAGCACCTCGCCATCAGAGTATAATCCCTACGATGTATCGGGAGCTCAAGCGCAGTTTGGAAAACCAGTCTCCAACACCCTCCAAGCCAACTATCTCCTTGGTCGAGCAGCATGCTTCGCAACTAAGCTATGGAGATGCTTTATGATTTATCTACCTGAGCTCTATTACCTACAGGACAATCCATCCATTTCCTTTGAGACCGCAGTAGAAGTGACTGCCTTAACTGTCAGCCGCACGTGCGCTTACTATCAAGCGAAGTTGATTGCGCCGACCAAAAAAAGCATTTCGCCTGTTCAGCAAGCGGGAGCCCTTCCTGCAGAGATTAGTGAAAGAGAGGCATTCGTTCGTAAGTTGGTTCAATGGTTATTAAAAAATTCAAACCCTCCAGAATTGTTCACTTTGCTTCTCGATGACCATCCCCTACCCTCAAACGATCAGAGTGCCAAATTTGCTCACCCTGACGACACTTGTTGTTGGGTTCTCAACCTGTCTGAGAGCGAGTTTGCGCAACTGCAAACGGCATGGAAAGCCAACAGCTTACCCGTAAACCTTTTCTATCCCCAAGAACAGCAAATTTGCCTCCCCTACCCCGGCCAGGATTGGAGGGCTCGGTTTTTCCGGGCTATCGGGGTAAGAAAGTGTTACACCCCCCAGCAGTGGGAGCAAGAGAAACGCTCCTCCTCAGCCTAACGATTGGATAAACCCACCCAACCTTTTCTCAGACCGGCGGATATTTATTATAGATAAATTACCATAAAGGAGACTTTTATGGCAATGCCGGTCAAAATAACCAGGCAGTTTCTTTTGCCTGATGACCGCCAAGCAATTTGCCGCAAAAAATCGAGCAGCAAGTGTGGAGAAGGATAGTATTTGCCCTTTACTCTTATGGATCAGACAATGGATGAGCTCCTAGCTTTACAAAAACTCAAACAAGGAGACTGGAGCGGTTTGGAGACCTTGGTCAAGCGATACCAAGCCAAAGCGTTGCGGGTTGCCTATCTGATTACCCTAGACCTCAATCTGGCAGAAGATGTTGTCGCCGAGACATTCATTCACCTCGCCACCCATCTAAACCATTTCAACCCCCAACGTCCTTTTGAGCCCTATTTGCTGCGCAGCGTAGCCAATGCCGCTCTGAAAGCCGCCCAAGCAAAGAAGCGTTATCTTTCGCTGGATGGAAATCCAACCATTATCGAGGAAATTTTTACCCAAGCCCATTCTGTCGAGAGCGAAGTCGAGGCAATGGAATTAGGTCATCGCTTGAACGAGGCATTGCAAAAGCTTTCGCCGCGTCAGCGTACTGTGATCATCCAGCGCTATTATTTAGAGATGAGTGAAGCCGAGATGTCACAACAGCTCAAAATTGCCCCTGGGACGATCAAGTGGTTTTTAAACTCGGCACGCACTCGCTTGCGTGCGTTGCTAGACGTAGAAGGAGACCAAAAATGAGCCCATTCAGCCCACGGGATTTGTTGGATTTCGCTGCCCGTCAAGAAGTAAACGAAGAGATCGACTTGTGCCCTCGTATTTCCGCTGCTCTTCAAACCCTCACCCCTTCGCCAGACTCAGCGCCACCGCTAAGTCAACTACCTGCTGTGTCGGTAGAGGATAAGAAAGAAACGATCATCTCAAAACCATCGATCTTAGAAAGGAGTATGTGGATGCAAACATTGCGTGCCAAACCGGTGCTAATTGCTCTGATTCTGATATTTGCCCTAGCAATGCTTTCTGGCGCAGCGTATGCACTTAGCCGTTCGTTAGGCTACCTGCCCGGTGTGGGAATCATCGAGCAAGGGTCACCTATTCGAGTGTTAGCTGAACCGATTAGCCAAACGCAACAGGGAATTACCCTCACCGTCCAAGAAGCCACGCTGACCGCTGAGCGCACCGTGATCGTTTATACCCAGCACGGTGTGCCCAGAGAACCTCTTGCTCAAGGGGAAGATCTGTCAGCGTGCCATCAAAGCCCTCAATTGCGCCTTCCCAATGGAGATACCTTGACCTTTACTGCCGGCAGAGGCGGTATCGATATGCAGGGGAGATGGGAGTTTCGCTTGACTTATCCTCCCCTACCAGTCACAGTGAATGAAGCAGAGTTTTTCGTCCCTTGTCTGCACAATACACGAAGGGGAAAAGCTCCAGAGAACTGGGTGTTTCCTCTCCGCTTTGTGCCAGCTCCACCCGACTTGACAGTTTTGCCCGTCCAAGAGATCTCTACCCCCGTGGAGCCTTCTGAGAATAATCCGACAACCTCCCCTACCGAGGGCTGGCGAATCCAAAAGGTCATCGAGACCGAAGAGGGCTATCTCTTAGTGGGTTCTTTTCATCTTTCCAATTTGCCCTACCGTGGTATGGCACTGGGTTTCAGCGAATGGCCAAGCCTTACAGACGCGCAGGACAATCCCCTGCCCTTCCGCCCAGCAAAGGACATTGACCTAACAAGCTCGACCCCTGGTGAGATCCCTTGGAGTTTAGAGATTCAGGGGAAGCAGCTTGCATGGCCATTGACCTTGCAGGCACGCAGTGTGGATGTCGAAACTTCTGATCTCACTGCCGAGTTCACATTCGATGCTGGCACAGACCCTGCTGTTGGTCAAGAATGGGCAATTCAGCGCGCCCTGCCCTTGGGCGACTGGCAAATTGTCGTGCAAAAGGTACGCTTTACTGGCACAGGCTATGATTTCGAGATCTATGCTCCAGAACCGCTGAGGCATGTGGGATTAGAGATTATGAATGCAGAGGCAAGTGGTGGCTATGGTGAGGCGGATGATCAGGGGAATGTGAGAGTCGGACTAGAGTACAAAACTCCCCCGCTTGGGCAAATCACAGTGCGGATAACCAGGGTAATCTATCGCCATACTGGCGATTGGCAAATCCAATGGATGCCCCCAGAGAACGGCGCTGGAGAATCACTCTTTGGCATTCAATTGGTGCTCGAAAAAACGGTCGAGAGTAAGGATGGGTATTACCTGATCGGGCGGTTGCGCTGGGACGACGACCGTATCCAAAGCGTTTCACCTGCCACTGAGCTTCTTGCTACGGATGCGCAGGGTAAGCGCCTAGAGCTTGAGCTGGTCAGCTTTGACTTGTTCAACCAACTGGTGCCAAACTTTACTGAAGCCGATTGGGTTTATCATCTGACCACGAAATCGTTCGAAGCGCCCCTTACCCTACATCTTGAGAAAATAAACTTGATGTTGCGCACCCCTATCCCGCTCGGAATAGATTTGCGTCCTGATGGGTTTGCTTTTGACGAAACGCAGGTTGGTTCAAGCTACGAAATGAGAACGAAACCGGCAGTGGGCTTACCCGATCTGTATGCCCGCTTAATTCGGGTTTCTTATACCCGCCAAGGAGAGTTACACGGTTTTGAGCTCCTCTTCGAGGCAGATCCAAACCTGAGTGGGTTGACCCTTCAACCTGCAGAAGGCTTCATTGACCTAAACGGCGAGAGCCGTCTTCTCATCGAGTCCTACCTTGAAAACGGTAGTGGATGGCTGGTCTCCCGCCTGCTTACCGATCGTCAAATGACCATGCCGCTTACATTTACGGTGTTGGATTTTCAACTTCGAGGTGATTGGAGCGTGGAGTTTCAACCCCTTCAAAACAAATAACGCTATCTTCACATTACCGCGGTAGCACTGCAATAAAAGGCAGATGATGAGAGTCCTGTGGTACTCTAACGGTGCAAGTCTTTAGTGCTATTCTTGCAAGTTCTTGGATGCTGCGCTGCGTGAACTTGACCAAATTAAAGACATTGCGATGGAAATTGAACCCATCGCAATGTCATTCTTTTCAACGTATGTTTCTGCGCAGATACCCTAATCTGCAGGCACGGCTACTGAGGCTTTGATCCCCGCCGCGTCGCGTAAAAGTTCGACCTTATCGGTTTGTTCCCACGGCAGATCCAAGTCTTCGCGTCCAAAATGTCCATAAGTTGCCACTTGGCGATAGAGCGGGCGGCGCAATTTCAAGTCGCGGATGATTGCCCCGGGACGCAAGTCGAAAAATTGCGTCACAAGCTCGGCGATGCGTTCGTCAGGGATACGTCCCGTGCCAAAGGTCTCGACGCTGATACTCAAAGGTTTGGCAACGCCGATGGCATAGGCGACTTGAATTTCACACCGCTCAGCTAAACCGGCGGCGACGATGTTTTTGGCTGCCCATCGTGCCGCATACGCACCGGAACGATCGACTTTGGTGGGGTCTTTGCCGCTGAAAGCCCCTCCACCATGTCGACCCATACCGCCGTAACTATCCACGATAATCTTTCGTCCTGTCACGCCGGCATCACCCATCGGCCCACCGATGACAAAGCGCCCGGTCGGATTGACAAAGATGCGCGGGCGGCCGTTCATCATCTCCGGTGGAATTGTCGGTTTAATCACTTCTTCATAGAGAGCTTCACGAATTTGCTCAAGGGTGATCTCTGGGGCATGTTGGGCGCTGACCAGAACCGTGTGAACGCGAGCGGGTTTTCCAAAACGATATTCCACCGTGACCTGCGTCTTTCCATCTGGGCGCAGCCACGGCAAAACTGCTTGTTTACGGACAGTGCTCAAGCGGCGGGCAAGTTTATGGGCAAGGTAAATTGGCATGGGCATCAGCGTCGGCGTCTCGTTGCAGGCGAAGCCGAACATCATGCCTTGATCGCCAGCACCAATCGCCTCAACTTCTGCTTCGCTCATCTCACCAACTTTTGCTTCCAGTGCTTTATCTACCCCCATCGCAATATCCCCTGACTGGCGGGCAATGGCAACCAATACACCACAGGAATTGCCATCAAAGCCCTTCTCACTGCTGTCGTACCCGATCTCGGTGATCACCTTGCGCGCCAGCTCGTCGTAGTTAAGATGCGCATGGGTGGTGATCTCTCCCAGCAACATCACAAAACCGGTCTTGGTGGCGGTTTCACATGCTACCCTCGAAAGAGGGTCTTGCTCAAGACAAGCATCTAGAACGGCATCGCTGATTTGGTCGCAAATTTTATCTGGATGCCCCTCAGTAACCGACTCGGACGTGAACAACAAACTGGGCGCCGTCATAAAGGTTGTGCTCATAAAATGTACCTCCATTAGATAAAAAATTGCCCCTTCCGGTACAGAGAAAGGGCAACACACACAATCCGAGTTACGTACTGCCCTCTCATCTTCCAGAACATCCGTCTGCCGGAATTGGCACCTTCCGCCGGTTCGAACCGTTGCGGGGTTGCCGAGGTTTCATAGGGCCGGTCCCTCCACCTCTCTGGATAAGAGCGCCGTTCGGGGCTATTGACTTGTTGGGTAAAAGTTTATCATAAGAAGGATGAATTTGTCAATCGAATCCAGAGTTTTTACCCCAACCCCCTCTCTGTCGATCGAAGTCTCGCTACGGCCCTTAGCTCCGCCCATAACAACTTGCGCCTGCCAAGCGATTCCCACTAGCACAGGGAAGGGGTTGGGGGTTAGATTATATCCTGACTGTTCCTGCATTTCTGCTACACCAACGAGGGGCGAAGAATCTCGCAACGATGCGGGAAGCTCACTTCCCTTGTGGTACATCAAGATATTCGCTTCGAGGGAAAAGGCAGGCTTAGCCTTCTGAGAACTTATTTGTGTTTCCTTAGGAAGATCACTCGCCTGCCTGACCTGTATCCCTCACCCCCGGACTCTCGAAAGGGAGAGGGGGGCAAGCTCCCTTCCCCCATAGGGGGAAGGGCAGGGGATGAGGGCTGTGATGAGGGAATGACATCAATTCCGCACAGCTTCCGAGCAGACAAGTTCGGTTCGGCTTGGATTTTGTATTTCTCTACCCCCTCGAACAATGATGTCATGAGTAGGAGCGCCAGCGACTGAGAAATCTATAAGAGTCTAGGATATAAAAATAAGGCTCAGCAGGCCGATCCTGTCTTGGTCTGAGAGACCGCAAGTGGGCAAGGTCGCTCACTTGGTTCAAAATGACCTAGAGAAACTTCGTTCGACAGGACATTGGGGAGGCCGACAGGAAGGCGGCTTGCCTCAGCCCACCCCTTCCCGTCTCAAGGGGAGCAGCGGTTAGGCAATACTCTATCGCGCCCGCAATGGCGACGATTTCAGCTTTATCGATATGCTGTTGGAAGGGCAGAAGTTTCCGCCTCCTTCCACGCAGGGGATAACAATACCGGTACCCCTCGGACATCTACACTATCGCAATTTTCGCGAGGCTGGGAAAGTTCTCTTACTTTGCCCTCTCACCGCTCAAGGTCTGCGCTGCCACTCGCTTGACGTGCGCTAATATCGCCGTCAGGCCGTTCAGTCGCTGCGGGGTTAGCAGATCCTGCAATCCCATAACGTGATAGAAGTCGGCTGGAATGCGCAAGATTTCTTCCGGTGTGGAATCCCACAGTCCTTGTTGGATGATGGCGGCGTAACCGCGGATGAGAGGTGCATCTTGAGGCACGTCGAAGTAAAAGCGCAACCGCCCTCCTTGCTCTAGGACACGCAGTGACACGGGAGTCATACACTCAGGCACCTGCTCGGGCGTCTTGCTATCGGCTAAAGCTTCGGGTGGTGGCGGCAGGAGTTGGTTGGAAAAATCAACTAAGAGGGAAATTTTCTCCTGCCGCTCACACAGGCTAAAGTCATTCACAATCTCCGCCAAGGCAGGTGGTAACTGGTCGCTCATCTGCCCCTTTATTTCTCAATAGGAGCATTCACCAGATTGCCCCATTCCGTCCACGAGCCATCGTAGTTCTTCACGCTGGGATAGCCCAACAAATAACGCAGAACGAACCAGGTTAGGGAGCTGCGCTCACCAATCCGACAATAGGCAATGACTTCTTTATCAGGAGTGATACCGTATTGCCCATAAAGCTGGCGCAGTTCTGCAGCCGATTTGAAAGTGCTGTCATCGGTATTAACTGCCTGCGCCCAAGGGATGTTTACGGCGCCGGGAATATGACCACCGCGCTGGGCTCCTTCTTGTGGGTAATTGGGCATGTGGATTAACTCGCCACTATATTCCTGCGGCGAACGCACGTCCACTAACGGCAAACCTTTTTCCATTTGTCGGTAGACATCTTCCCGAAAGGCGCGCACCGAAGGATCAGGGTCTTTTGCAGTGTAATCGGTAGATGGGTAATTGGGCACGTCTTGAGTGAGCGGTCGCTCCTCAGCAACCCATTTTGCCCGCCCGCCGTTCATGATCTTGAGATCAGAATGTCCGTAATAGGCAAACAGCCAGAAGGCATAACACGCAAACCAGTTGTTTTTATCCCCATAAAAGACAACCGTTGTGTCGTTATGGATACCCAAACGACGACATAACGCCTCAAATTGTTCTTTTTCGATGAAATCCCGCCGCAGGGGATGTTGTAAAGTTGTGAACCAATCGACTTTTACAGCGCCTGGGATGTGACCCGTTTCGTAGAGCAGGGGGTCTTCATTTGACTCTACCAGGCGCACGTTTGGGTCATTCAGATGGTCTGCGACCCACTGTGTCTCGACAAGGGATTCAGGGTGGGCATACTCAGTACTCATATCAACCTCGCTTATTAACGATAATTTTTATCGTATATGTCATAATAATACCTGAAACGACCTTTGAAGTCAAGTGCAATTTAAACAATGGGGTATAATCATTCTTGAACTAAGTGACCAACTCACGCTTATAAAGAAATCTGAGCGGTTTTAACCCACCAGAAGGGCGAGGATAGGACTGCCCAATTACGCACAGAATGGCTCGAAGTTTCATAACAAACAACGCTGCTCGTTACTCTGCAGAGCGCAATAGCACGGTTAACGAACTTATTCCGCCCTAAAGATCCTTTTTCACAGGAAAAATGAATGGCAACAGAGACAGGATTACTCGAAGCGGACGTTCATAGCAAGCACTCAAAAGCAGCTTATTTATTGCGTCAAAAGACTGACAAGATCAAGAGGGGAAAAGCGATACTGAGCAAGAGAACACGGGAACAACAGCAGATCTTCTCTTTAGACAAATACCAAGTCGACATAGGCCTCATCCTGCAAAGCTTCTCTTTCCTGCCACGATGAAGCTACAAACCTCGTCCTCCAGCTCGCCCTATTACGATGTTTTGGTGGTGGGGAATTACACCATCGATTTGATCTTTACCGGCTTACCCGCCTTGCCGGCGCTTGGACGTGAAGTGGTGGGCAAAGGTTTTGCCATGGTTCCCGGTGAGGCTTATAACAGCACCGTGGCAATGCACCGCCTGGGTTTGCGCGTCGCCTGGGCAGGGGATTTTGGCAACGATGAACTAAGCCTGATGGCTTTACGCGCTATCAGGGAGGAAGGGTTGGACGAAACTTATTTTGTTCATCATGCGCGCCCCCTACGTCGCCTTACGGTTGCGGCATCCTTTCCGAATGATCGCGCTTTTATTACCTACTATGACCCCGATCCGCTCATCCCAGCAGGATTGCGCGCCTTGCGCAAAGCCCGCGCACGCTTGCTGTTCGTGCCGGGTTTTTACGCTGGCCCACTCTTTCATCTTGGCATCCGTTGGGTACGGGCAAAAGGGATGAAAGTCGTCATGGATGGAAATTCGCATCCAAACACGCACCTAAGACGCCCTGCGGTGCGCCAAGTCATCCGCAGCTTGGATGCCTTTCTACCCAACGCTGCCGAAGCGCTTCATCTCACCGGCGAGAATGAGCTGACCAAAGCCATACTCGCCTTAGGGAAGTATTGTCCCCTGGTGGTGGTAAAAGCTGGCCGAGACGGAGCCTACGCCTATCATGAGGAGCGATTCGTTCATGTTCCTGCCTTGCCCCTAAAGCCGCTGGATACCACTGGCGCAGGAGATTGCTTCAATGCCGGCTTCTTGCGCGCTTGGCTGGACGGCCTGCCCCTCGAGCAATGCTTACGCTGGGGCAATATCGTTGGGGGATTATCCACTCTCGATTATGGAGCGACAAGCAAGCGGGTTACCCTTCAAGAAGTTCAAGCCTATCTTTCGAGGGATAATTCTTGACAAAGTGCTCTTTCGGTCACTCTATCAAACGACACGAGAGCTGTCCCCTTGCTCTGCAGCGGTCTAGACATTTTAGCTTCTCTTACCGCTCAGTGTGTTCGCAATGAGAACTATCCCTCTCGTGACGTTGTGGAACAGTTAATCAAGTAGAGCTCAAATAGCCCCTAACCAATCCCCTTATTGAGGGGTATCTTCAGCAGAGGGTAAGGCAATCACCACAATTGGCTCGCCACGCAAGTGAGTTAGAAAAAGAACCCGTTCCTGATCCCCTCTTAAGCGCAGGCTCTGGCGGAGCGCTTCTGGTTGTAGCGGCGAGCCACGTTTCTTGATCGTCACCTTGCCTACCCGCTGTTGGCGAAGATAGGTGCGCAGCCGTTTAAGTTGGAAAGGGAACCAGCTTTCGATTTTCCATAAACGGGCAAAAGGGGTTTGAAAAGCGTGCTCGGCAGTGAGATATGCGATTTCGTCGTCCATTTGAGCGGCATTGATCATTCGAGCGAGGTTTTGCACCAAGCCGGCACGCAAGACGGCCGGGTCGGGTTCATAAAGATAGGCAGCCGGCGGTGAAAGGGGAAGATACTCTTGCAGGACCTGGTTACCATCCGTCAAGCTAACCCCGGCAGGGAGGAGGGTAGCCCGCCGCGAGCAGCTTCGCAAATCGCCCAACCATAGGACAGCTTCCTTCAAATCGCCTTTGAAGGAAATAAATTCCACTTCTCCCTGATAAGGAACAACTTCCGATAGCGCCACAGCAGGCGAGAGCTTAACAGCTAAATGAGGTAAAAACGGTTGCCAATGGCGCAGGGTACTCAAGGGAGGGGCATAGCTTTCGACATGAAAGCGGCGGCGCCCTTCAGCGCGGCGCGCAGGGTCGAAAAAGGCAGCCCAATAGCCCCTCTTTCCCCAGAAGGGAAGCGGTTGAGTTAAGTCAGCTCGGATAAGGCAGACCCGTTCACCGACGCTCATCGTCTGGGCGTTGGCTTGTGCCATCCGCAGACGCAGTAGGTCGCGATCGATACCGACCGTAAAGCAGTGCTGGGCAAAGGCTAGGGTGTCCCCTCCGATTGAACAACCCAAATCAAAAATATACTCGAACATTTTCATGCGCTCCGCTCGATAACGGGCTAGTTCCCAATGGGAAGCTTGTTCTAGTGCTTCGCGCGTAAAATACAAGCAGTCCGCAAAGGGGGTTTTACTTTTCGCTCTTCGGCGTAGAATGGCGGTTTCCAAAGCAGCTTGCGCCAATGCGGGTTCGAACTGGCGACAAAGGGCTTGAAAATGGCTGAGATAGCTCTCTTCAGTGGGATGCAGAGCTGATGCCATAGCCAACGCTCGCTGCCCCTGAGGGGTCAACAAAGCTCGAAAGGCAGCATAATTCATTTCAGGGTCAAGACAATAATGCCGCTGACGGTTAGCAAAGCACCAAGGACGATCCTCCATGTGAGCGGCTCACCACCCAATAACAAACCCATCAACGCTCCAAAAAGGGGCGAAGTGAAAGCGATAGGCATAACCCGCCCGAGGGGAGCGCCTTTCAGGGCTGTATAAAAGCACAACATGCCCACTGCACCAGCCACTACCCCGCCGCCTAAAATCATCATCCACAAGGCTTTGCTGCCCGCCTGACTCACCGTCTTCCATTGGGGATAACTGACGGCTGCTAAAATGACCAACGCCACGGCGGTGCGAATGGTGATACCCATCTGGGGAGAAAGGTTGCCCAAATGCA
>CAKZNJ010000435.1 GCA_937129505.1 uncultured Anaerolineae bacterium
TACAACAGTCCGGGCACATATACGGTGACGGTTACTGCCCGCGATCAGTTGGGGTCAATTGCCACAGAACAGCGCACGATCACTGTGTTGGCAAACGGGAAAAATCTGTTGACCAACAGCGCAGCGTTGCGCTATGAAAACAGCCAAGGCATTGTCTTTCGGGGTGAAAGTGGAGCGGGAATTGATCTCAACAAAGCGGCCGATTTGTTTGTTGTCAAGGCGGTCGAAAGTGGTGGTACAACCCCAGGGGAGAACGTAATCTATATAATCATCGTTGGCAATCAAGGCCGCGACGACATTACGGGTGCGGTTATTTCCGATACCTTGCCTGCGGTGCTTAGCAATATTTCTTGGACCTGCAGTGCCTCCAATGGGGGCGAGTGTGGTTCTTCCTCTGGCAGTGGAAACATCCTCAACGAGAGCGTAAATCTACCCAACGATGCATCGGTGACCTTCAGGATTATGGCGACCATTGATTCAGCCGCAACCGGCGCTTTAGAAAATACGGCGCATATTCTACTGCCCGAAGGGGTTATCGATCCAGATCTGACAGATAACAGCAGCAGTACGCGCACCGACCTCACTCCCCGCGTCGAGCTGTCTATCGAGAAGTCTAGCGCTCCAAAACCGGGCTTGGCTCCGGGCCGCCGAGTAACGTACACGATTGTGGTCAACAATCATGGGCCGAGCGATGCAGTAGATGTGAAGGTGGAGGATGACTTTGGGAATCTGCTCAGTGATCTCATCTGGAGTTGTAGCGCCAGCAGTGGCTCAATGTGTACAGCTCGTGGCAGCGGCGATCTTGACGAACGGGTGACGATTAAGGCGGGCGGCACACTCACTTATACCGTGCATGGGACAGTTTCTGCAAACGCTAGCGTTGGCACAGTTTTGACAAACACTGCCACAGCTATCTATGGTACAAGCTCGGTAAGTGATACTGACGAAAACACTTTGGTCGCCGTGGCGACTCTGACGGCTATAAAAGATGCCCTAAACGGAAGCAGTGTTTCGTCTCGTATCCAGCCGTTCGTGGATGCTGATGGCAATGGAGGAATTTCGCCGGGGGACAAATTGAAGTACCGCGTTGAGATTACTAATACCACCAGCCAAACCGCCTATCAGATTATCTACAACGATATAATGGATATGAACACCGCTCTTGATGTAGGAAGTGTCGTTTGTATGCCAGCTTGTAATATTCTTAGCGGCAATGGTGTAGGAGATACGTTTGTTGAGGCTCAAGTTGGCGTGCTTGAGGCGGGTGCGTCGGTTGTTTTGACCTATACTGCGACTGTAAAAAACCCGTTACCTTTTGGGACAAGCGTAATTGTTAATCAGGGGCATCTCAGCGGAGCCAACGTAGATGCGCTGGCGACCGATGACCCACAGACCAGCGAAAGCGAGGATGCGACGCGGCTGACACTGAGCATGGGATCGATCGGCGGCTATGCTTGGAAAGATGATAATGACGGTCTCAAGGAGAGTTCCGAGCCGATGTTTGCCAATATTG
Source organism: uncultured Anaerolineae bacterium (assembly GCA_937129505.1). Taxonomy (GTDB): domain Bacteria; phylum Chloroflexota; class Anaerolineae; order Anaerolineales; family UBA4823; genus NAK19. The sequence continues at coordinate 1,514 of CAKZNJ010000435.1, forward strand.
CCGTCACGATCCTTTACGCTGGGGTCGATGGGGAGTGGAATACGGATGATGATAAAGAAGCCTACGCTTGGACGGATAGCTCTGGCGTTTACCGCTTCGATAACCTACCCGCAGGGAAGTACCGCGTGGGTTTCCAGCTTTTGGAGTGTTATGCTTTTAGTCCCAAGGTAAATGACAGCGTTGTCAATGCAAATAGTGGATTTAGCGACGAATTGACCCTTGGAGCCAACGAGCAGAGAGGCAATATCAACGCCGGCTATGTTTCGCAAGCAGACTTTGGCAATTTGCCTTCCACTTTCGCAAACACCCTGCTAAGAGATAACGGTGCTCGCCATATCGTCGATGTCCAGCAGGTACGCTTGGGGGCAGATGTGCAGGTTGAAAACGATGGTGTCGAAGGGGGAACCCCCAGCGACAACGACGGCGTACAGCGGGTGAGCGGCGAACGCTGGCTACCAGGAGCAACCGTCCATCTGAATGTTACCGTCAGCGGAGGGAGTGGTCAGTTTGTTGGCTGGTTCGATTGGAATCGAAGTGGTAGCTTCGAAGAAGATGAAAGGATCGTATTTGGTACTTTATCATCAGGAAACAATCCTGTGGAGTTGACGATTCCGAGCGTATACAGCAATACCGTGAATCAACCACTTTATGTGCGCTTCCGCTTGTACCCCGCCGACTTTGCTCAGGAATTCTCTCCCTATGGACATGTTTACGGTGGCGAAGTGGAAGACTACTCCTGGAACTTCGTTGTTCCAACTGCAGTTGAATTGAGAGAGTTTAAAGCTAGACAAGAGCGCCCAGTTCCGCCTCTCTTGTTCACGATCGCCTGCGTCGTTGTCAGCATTTGGATTTGGAGAAAGAAACCGGGGTAGGGAAAACCCTACCCCGATGAGGGGTTTTCTTTTTATTAGAAATGGAATGTCTTTTGCCCTCTCTTGCCCTAGACGAAGGGAAGTGGGAAGGCGAATCTCTCTTTCTGACTCGACTTAACTCACTGTCGTTTCGGAATCAAAAATATAATCACTGAGTTCGCAAAGAACGCAGAGA
>CAKZNJ010000436.1 GCA_937129505.1 uncultured Anaerolineae bacterium
TCATCGATACCTGCTAGGATGCAGGGAGCCAAATTCTGCAAATAACTAGTGACCAGAGCAGCTTCAGCAACGTTGGTCAGCTTGACATCATCCAATGTCATGCCTTCATGGGCTAAGGCAACGGGGAAGTAGTCATTCACCCCTGCACCGGCGGTGGTCATAATGGTCTTGCCCTTCAAGTCCTTGAACTCCTTAATCCCTGAGTCAGGACGGCACAACACTGCGTCGGTGCCCATCGCGTCGATCGACATCACCGCAATCACGGGGGCACCGCCCACCATATTGCTGATCAACGCCCCGTTGGATGCATAGGCAAAATCGCTATCCTTGTTGGCTACTAATTTGACCGCATTGCTTGAACCGTTGCCCTGCTTAACGGTCAGGTCGATGTTGTATTTATCGTAGATGCCTTTCTCGATTCCGTAGATGAAGGCTGCATGAATCCCATAGAACGACCAGTTCAAGCGCAGGGTCACTTTATCCTTGGGAGGTAGGGGAGTGGCGGTAATGATCTTCTCCTGGATAACTGGCTCACCTTCGACAACGACCGTTTCGATCACGGTGATGGTCTCAACGATTCTTTCGGGCGGCGGCGGTGCGCAGGAGACAAGTAGGGCTAGCAGAACCAACAAAGAGAAAATTCGTGAAATTGTTTTCATTTCTCACTCCTCATGAATGACAAATATTGGTGGGTAAAACAAAGGGTAATTGGTTTGGGACTCGTTCAATTTGCTTATTGCCATTAACCTCCTTTCCTCTCATAGCCACTAGAATTCGCTCTTTCCAAAAACGGAGACTCGCTGCGACACATGCCATGGAATCATCCGTTTTTCCACCAGTTGGACAATATAGAACAACAGCAACCCTAAAGCGGTCAACATAAAGATAATTGCAAAGGCAAGGTCCATGCGCAGCTGACCGGTAGCAATCTGAATGTAATACCCCAATCCGGCATCACCCCCAATCCACTCTGAGATCGTAGCTCCCACCGTTGCATTAACCGCTGCTCCTTTCAACCCAACAAATAATTCGGGCAGAGCAGCCGGCAAACGGATTTTCCAAAACATGCGCAGTTGGCTAGCCCCAGTTGAACGGCTAAAATAGACCATCTCTTGGCTGAGGGAAGTGAAGCCGAGGATCCCGTTTAGCAGAATGGGGAAGAAGCAAACCAGGAAAACGATAATCATCTTCGGGATAAAGCCAAATCCAAACCATGTGACAAAGAGCGGGGCAAAGGCGATCTTGGGCACCATCTCCAAGGCAACTGCAAAAGGATAAAAGGTCTGGCGTAGAATGCGGGAGAAAGCCGTTAGCATCGCAAGCGGCACGCCGATTGCCACTGCGATCACAAAACCGACCAACGTTTCATAGCCAGTGATCAAGGTATATTCCCAGATCAAATCAAAATTGCGGATAAACTGGCGGATAATGCTAGAAAGGGAGGGCAAGATATAGCGCGGGATGCGAAAGACAATTACCGCCACTTCCCAAAAAACTAGAAAGCCAAAGACAAACAGGATCGTGTTGCGCGCATCCGAAAACCACGCCCGAGCAGAGCTTATCAGGTTACTCATTCTGGAACTGGAAGATTGAGGGATAGATGACATGGACTGCTCCTTTTTAGGAAAACGTACCCTTTGGCATAAGATAACGACTGGCAAAGATACAAGTCACCCCATCGTGATCCTGCCCATAGTAGACGGTGAAAATTGAGCCATCGGAACATAACACGGAACTGGGATAACCTAAATCTCCGTTTGGTAAATCAGCGCGCACAACCAGCGTGTTGCCCACCTCCCAAGATTTGCCGCCGTCGTAACTGATCACAGCCCGGATACCGAAGGGCTTGCGGCGATAGCCGAAAACACACAGAATTCTCCCTTCCGGTAGCAGAAGAAGATGGGCTGGATATCCCCAGATCGGTGTACGAACAACTTGGTCCCACTGGTGACCACCATCATGCGACTCGGTCTGAAAGAGGAAGTGTGTCCTGTTCTCGCGGAGTAACATCAGTAACTTGCCGTCTGGCAAGCAGAGAAGGGCTGGTTCTTCAAAAAACAAACCGTTTTCCTGCGCTACCATCTGCGCTTTTTGCCAGCTTTTACCGCCGTCTGTCGAGCGCACAAGAAATACTCGTTGATAATTGGGGACATCGCTCAGAGGCAAGAGGATGTCTCCGTTGGAGAGCTGTACCCCGCCGCGCATCCCATAGCCACCTGAGAAGGGGG
>CAKZNJ010000437.1 GCA_937129505.1 uncultured Anaerolineae bacterium
CGTTCCCTCCAATCTGGGCTAAGCATGCCGGTGGCTACCGGGAGAGTGCATTTGAGCAGTCTCAACATCTCTGCCTCACAAGCCTAGTTTCAAGAAAACTTCTTTAAGCCTCCGGTCCGCCTCGGCGCGCTCTTCCTCGGCTTCGCGCAGCAGCACCATCGCCTCCTCCAGCGGCAGGGTTTCATCCTTGCCGCTCATAGCCACGTAGCGGCTGGGGGAGAGGTTGTAGTCGTTGCGGGCAGCCTCCTCGCGGGTGATGATGGCCGCAATGGGTAGGGGCGAATCATGATTAGCCCCTACATCCCATGTATGGTAGATGCGGGCGATAGCAGCGACGTCGTCGTCGGTCAGGTAGTTTTTTGGCCGGCCCTTGGCGAAGCGCTGGCTGGCGTTGATGAGCAAGATCTCGCCTGGCCGGCGGTTGGGGCGCAGCGACGCTGCGCCTTTACGGATGACGACGATCACGCCGGGCGCGGTGGTGTTGTAGAAGAGGTTCTCCGGCAGCAGGATAACGGCCTCGATGAGGTCGCGCTCCACAAAGGCGCGACGAATGTCGCGCTCGCGGTTCGAGCCCTGGTTGCCGCTGCCGCGGCTGACCGCGCCGGTATCCAGCACCACCGCCATGCGACCGCTGTCATTGAGCAAAGCCAGCATATGTTGCAGCCAGCCCCAATACAGACTTGTCAAACCACGTCCGATAACTCAATTGCGCCCACATCAGAGCTTAAGCCTCTCATTAACTATTTTACTACGCAACAGGGCGTGTAGAATTCGATTCAAAAACACTAAGCCGCCAATGCGATGTCTCACTGTCCCTTGACAGACTGTACAAAAATTACGCCTGTCTATTTTCAGCGCAGCATGAGCTGGGGTCGGAGAGAGTTTCAAGGTTATCTCAGCTCTCTCGGCGGTCTCTGCGGTGAAAATCATTGCCATGAGAATACCGAAACGCCAACCCCGCCTTCACTTGCACCGCCAAAGCTCTTCGAGTATTTCACTGCCCAATCCGATTGACAATTCTCCCCCTTCTATGTACACTACCCTTGCAAGGAGGTGAAATGCAGCGTGAAATTACCCACAGCGGTCCTTTGCTGACCTTGAGCGGCAACCTAGCGCAGGTCGGATGGTCGCGTCAGCCCTTGTTGGATTGCAATTTAGAAGCAGCCCGTTTTTATCGGCTGCGTGCCCTTCAGCGCTTTCGCCTCAAGCGTTGGGATTACTACGCCGTTTTTACCCCTGAACGCTTTTTCTCAGCTACCATCGCCGATCTCGGCTATGCCGGCAACCTTTTCGTTTACACGGTGGATTTCACCAGCCATGCTTTGCACGAAGAAGGATTGGTCGTGCCGCTCGCCAAAGGCGTGATCCTTCCCCGTAACAGTCAAAGCGGGGATAGCCGTTATCACGGACAGGGAGTCAAATTGGATTTCAGCGTGGAAGAATCAAAAAGGCGCATTCAAGTCTCCTGGCCCAAGTTTGATGGCGGTAAAGGTATCGAAGCTGACATCACCCTAACAGTCCCACCAAGAGCTGAGTCGATGAATATCGTCATTCCCATCGGCAAGCGGCGCTTCTATTTCAACCGCAAGATCAATTGTCTGCCCGCCAGCGGTACCTTGCGCTATGGCGATCTCACCCTTGAGCTGGACCCAGCCACCTGCTTGGGCTCTCTGGATTGGGGGCGCGGCGTGTGGGAATATCGGTCTTTCTGGAATTGGGCAAGCGCAAGCGGCTATCTGCCCGATAGTCGCGCGGTTGGTTTGAACTTGGGTTGTGGCTTTGGAGATCTCTCCGCAGCCACCGAAAACGCCTTGATCCTCGCCAACCGCATTCATAAATTAGACCAAGTCAGCTTTGACTACCAAAGCGGTGATTATATGAAGCCATGGCGTTTTACCGACAATCAGGGGCGGCTTGACTTAACCTTTACCCCCTTCCTCGACCGCACCGCCATTACCAACCTGGGGGTGATTTATAGCGAAGTACATCAGATGTTCGGGCGTTACAATGGCTCTGTGGTGGCAGATGACGGCGAGGAAGTGCTCATCCGAGATTTGATCGGCTTCGCCGAAGAACACCATGCGCGATGGTGATGGTAGTTGAACGGCCCAACGGACTTTTCTGGCGGGTCGCTCTCTTCTCAGCGGTTGCGCTGCTCTTCCAAGTCATCCTCACGCGCCTCTTTTCGATTGCGCAGTTCTATCATTTTGTTTTCCTGATCATCAGCATTGCCATGTTGGGCTATGCGGTTAGCGGGGTTGTGCTGGCATTTCGCCCCGATATCCAACCTCGCCCCGCTATTGCCTTGTTCAAGGGGTGCGCTCTAAGCGGAGCGGTTTCGATCTTGGCTGCCTATCTAATCTTGAATTATCTTCCCTTTGATTCCTTCAGCATTGCGTGGGATGGGCGCCAAGTTGCCCTTTTTGCCTTGAATTACCTCACCCTGAGCTTGCCCTTCTTTTTTAGTGGCTTGGCTTTGGGAGCGTTGTTAAATGCTTTTCCCCAGCAGGCGGGGAAAATTTATGCCTGGAATTTTATCGGCGCTGGCTTGGGCTGTCTAGGCGGGTTAGCCCTACCGAGCATGGTGGGCGGAGAAGGGGTGATCTTAGTCTGTTGCGCTTTATTAGCTTGGTGTGCACTGCCAACCGTTGACGAAATTCGTCCGAGGGATAGCGCTCAACAAAACAGGGGGGCTTGGCTGCGTTTGAACGTCCTTCTTGTGGGCATTACTCTATGTGGAATTGAAATCATCGCTCGCAGTCAGGGCAAGACAAACCTTGCCGCCTTCGATTTGCGCCTCTCACCCTATAAAAGCCTCTCGTACGCCCTGCAATATCCTGACGCTGAACGCATCTTCCAGCGTTGGAATGCGTTCTCACGGGTCGATGTGGTGCGCAGCAGCGGTATTCGCTCCGTGCCCGGTTTGAGTTTTAAATACACGCAACCCCTTCCCGCTCAAGATGGCTTGTTCATTGATGGGGACAACCTATCGTCTCTGCTCAGGTCGACCACCGATTTGGGTTTCACCGCCTATCTCCCCCAAGCGGTTGCTTTTTGGTTGCAACCGCAA
>CAKZNJ010000438.1 GCA_937129505.1 uncultured Anaerolineae bacterium
ATGAACATCTTACACTCAGAAGTTAAGGGAGAAGAAGTCAACCTCTTTGGATTAGCAAAACTTCCTCTGCCAGCCAGCATTCGCTCGAAATTAAGTGCAGCCGAGATTGAAAACCAGGTACTGCTCGGTGTGCGCCCGCGCGACATTAAATTGGTCTCTCCATCAAGCAGCGAGGCGCTGTTGCATGGTCAAGTTAAGTACGTACAGGTGTTGGGAGAAACATCCATCCTAACTGTCACCTTGGACTCCCATGAGGTACGGGTCAAGATGAACACCCAAGACGCCCCCAATCGCGGCGAGTCGGTTGGCTTGAACTTTACCGCTGAGGACTGTCATTTCTTTGACCCGCGCACGGAAAAACGGATTGATTAAGTGTTGGCAATGTCTTTGTCGAAGGAGTAGGAAGAATGAATAGTCGTAGATACATTTTATGGTGGGTGCTTCCGGCAGCGATTTTGTTTTTGGTGATTATCCTCATCCCCTTTATCACCGCCCTTACCTTCAGCTTTCGCTCGTTTAGTTTCACCTCTTCGGTTTCAACTGGGCAATACATTGGGGTCGAAAACTATCGCAAATTGGTATTTGATAACGATTTTTATAACAGTTTTAAGGTCACCTTCTTTTATCTTATTCCCGCCATCCTTTTGCAAGGGATCTTGGGTTTGGGAATGGCCTTGTTGATCTCCGGGGCAGTGAGAAGAGCCCGAATTATTATCCCCATTATGCTTTTGCCGACCCTGCTGACACCAGTCGTTATTGGGCTGATTGGGGTTCTAACCCTAAACCCCGACTTTGGGGTAATCGGCCAACTGTTGAAACGATGGGGGGTGGTGCAAGGATCGGTGTTAGGAAACGCCTCAACTGCCTTGCCGGCCATCATTGCAGTCGATACCTATCAGTGGACGCCTTTTATTGCGGTCATCTTAACCGCAGGCTTGCTCGCTCTGCCCAAGGAGCCTTACGAAGCGGCGCAGGTGGATGGTGCAAATCCGATCCAAACCTTCTTCCGAGTCACCATGCCCCTGCTCTGGCCCTATTTTGTCGTGGCATTGCTGATTCGTGTGATTGACGCTTTTCGTATTTTTGACATTATCTGGGTAATGACCCGTGGCGGCCCTGGCACAGCCACCGAAACCGTGGCGGTCTATGCCTATCGGCACACGTTCCGTTATTGGGATTTTGGCTATGGTTCTGCCTTGATTATGGTAATTTTTGTCTTCATCTCGATTTTGGTTGAATATCTCTACAAAGCTTTGCAGCGCTGGCAGGCTGCCCAATAAGAAAGGAGAAAAACCATGTCACTCGATGCGCAAACTTTCGGTCAAATTTCTAGCCCCCGCAAAACAGCTTACCTTAGCTCGCGGCGCCTGCTCAAATGGGTCTCCTACTTATTGACAGCGTTCCTCGTGGTTCTCTTTCTGTTTCCGTGGTTATGGGTTCTCAGCCTCGGTTTCAAGACGAGAGCTGAGATTATGAGCCCCAACATTGTCTGGATTTGGACACCAACGCTGAATAATTACATCGAAGTCTTGATTGATAAAGGTTATTGGCGGCTGATTATCAACTCATTGATTGTCGCCGTTTCGGCGGTTGCCCTCTGCATCGTCATCGGCGTACCAACCGCTTATGCCTTCTCGCGTTTTCCGATCCCAGGGAAGGAAAGCTGGTTTTATATGATTTTGACCTTCCGC
>CAKZNJ010000439.1 GCA_937129505.1 uncultured Anaerolineae bacterium
AAGCAACCCTCTCCTCTCTGCCTTCCTCTCCTAAAGGGGACATAACCCTAGTGATCTGCGATGACACCCAAATCCGGGTTTTGAACCACCAATTTCGAGGTATTGACGAGCCGACGGATGTCCTAGCTTTTCCCCTCTCTGAACTTAATCCGCAAAGCGGACGTTATTATCTAGGAGATGTGGTCATCTCGCTCGAACGCGCTCAAGCGCAGGCAAAAGCTGGGGGACACCCCTTCATAGATGAGCTGGCATTGCTGACCGTGCATGGCATTTTGCATCTGTGCGGCTACGATCACGAACAACCCGCCGAGAAAGAGCAGATGTGGGCGAAGCAGAGCACCGTCCTTGCTTCATTGGGCATCCAAATCCCCCTTCCAAGTGAATAAAAACGCCTATGCCCACCCTATCGCTGATCCGCTTTCTGCGCTCTCGTGCCAAATCTTTTCAATATGCTTTTGCCGGTTGGTGGTTTGTCATCCGCACCCAACAAAACGCTTGGATTCACGCCTTGGCGAGCGTGGTGGTGATTTTGCTGGGGCTCTGGCTGCAGTTGGGATTGCAAGAATGGGCGGTGATCGTTTTGACCATTGCCTTGGTCTGGACAGCGGAGTTTCTCAACACGGCTTTGGAAGCCATTGCTACGCTTGCTTCCAATGGGCAAGAACACCCGCTGGCAAAAGTTGGTAAAGATGTCGGTGCCGCAGCAGTGTTAATCGCTGCGCTGGCATCGGTTGTGATTGGTCTGCTCATCCTCCTGCCCCCCTTACTAGAAAGGTTGGGATTTTAAATGGCGCTTTCTTTTCGTTTCGGCACCGTTGGCTCTCCTAAATCTACCCCGCCGAAGCCGGGTGGCTCGGTCGGGGCTATTTTCCGCCTGACCGAATTGCAGTTAAATGCCTTGGAATTAGGCTGGGTGCAGGCAGTGCGAGTTTCTGAAAGCACCTGTGCCGACATTCGCGCTGCTGCCGAAGCCCAAGATGTCGTTATCAGCGTTCATGCCCCCTACTTTATCAATCTTAACGCTGATGAAAATGAATGGCCGAAGTCGCGCCAACGTCTGATGGATGCCGCTCATTACGGTAATTTGGCCGGTGCTACTGATATTATCTTTCATCCTGGTTCATATTTTGGCAAAAGCGCAGATGAAGTCTTGCCATTGGCGATCGAACGCTTGCGTGGCTGTGTAGCGGAGCTGCGGGAGAAAGGCAATGCGGTCGTATTGCGGCCCGAAACGATGGGCAAATCAGCCATGCTAGGCTCATTGCAAGATACCCTGATGATGAGCCAAGCGATCGAAGGGGTCGCACCGTGTATTGACTTTGCCCACCTGCATGCTCGCGCTGGTGACGGCAGCATGAACAGCTATGCGGAGTGGCGCTCGGTCTTGGAGAAGATTGCCCAGAGCCTAGGAGAAAGCTCGCTCAAAGAGCTACACATTCATCTTTCGGGAATTGAGTATTCTGCAAAAGGCGAGCGGGAGCACCTGCCCATTCAGGAAGCAGACCTTGACATTCAAGCTATCTTTCGGGCGTTGAAAGACCTGCAATGTGGTGGGCGAATCTTGTGCGAAAGCCCGCTACTCGAAGAAGATGCCCTTGTCTTGCGTCAGCTCTGGTTGGAAGTTGCTGGCGAAACCCCCTAACGGGCAACCGCGTTGAAGTTGATGAGAATCAAGTTCTGCTCACATGCCCCAAAAGTGTCGAAATAGATGCGATCGGTAATGGGTTGCCCCTGACGGTCAAAGAGCTGAATATACAAACTCCCTTGCGAAGCGATCGGGATGTCACCGAGCACAATTTCATACCCCGCAGGCCCGTATTGGGGGGCAGTGCCGCTTAAGCTGAGTAATTGGATGGGTTCACCGTTGAGAACCCCACCGACCTCAACGAGCACCAAGGCGGGTGGTAGCGGTTGACCTTCAGCATCGAAGAGCTGGCCAGCCACGCCAGCCCATTTGCAGCCTAGCTCGGGGTAAAAAGCCGTGCTTGCTGTCGCTTTGGGGCTGCCTGGGCTAATAGTGAATAACACCATCTCTGGCGGAAGGGGTGTAGGAGAAGGGGGTTGGGTGGCGGTTGGAAGAGGCGTGTAGGTGAGGGTAGGGGTGAAGGTGGGAGTGAGGGTCGGACGAGGGGTGATGGTGGGGCTGGGAGTCCACGTGGGCGGCAAAATCTGCAATGGCGTGGGCGTCAAAGTAGGTAACTGAACAGGTTGGATGGGCGTAGGAGGCGGGAATGGATTTAGGCTGCTATATGGATCGAGGTAGATTGTCAATGTAACTAGCCCTACACAACAGCTCATCATCAACGTTAAGACGGTGAGGATATTCCACAGCGCAGTTAAAAACCTAAGGGGTGAGTTGCGCTGATCATCTAAGTCGAAAGCTCCCATCTACCACCTCCCAGAGAGAACCTAGTTGTTGAGGAAGATTTGGATTTGACTGGCGGCGCGACGCTGAGCAAGCCATTCCTGTAAGTTCAACTTTTGTATCAGGCGATAGGCTTCGGCGGTCAAGGGACGTTGGGGGTCACGCTCGATCACCTGCACGATGTGATAGCCGGCAGGCGTTTGCACCACCTCGCTAAATTGACCGGGCTGCAGGGAAAAGATGACTTGTTCTAACTGCGGGTCAAGGAGAATCCCCCGCGCGAGCCAGCCTAAATCGCCGTAGGTAATGGGGTCGAATTGTTCTGCCAGTTGGCCAAAATCTTTACCGCCTTGCAATTCAGCGTAAACAGCTTGGGCTCGCTCGGCTGAATAAAGCAGGATTTGGCGGGCATGAACCTGTTCGGCTTGACGAGGCGTTTGTGCCAGGATCTGGTTGCGCATCCAAGTGGCGGCTAGCTCCCGCTGTAGGGCGCGACGAAAGCTCTCGGCGGTGTAGCCATATTTCGACATCCAAGCTTCTAGGGCTGTTTTCCCACCCATTTGGGTGGAAAGCTCTTTTAGCCGCTCCTCGACCATCCCCTCGTCCACGGTATAACCTGCTTCGCGGGCAGCCTGGGCTAACAGCACTTTATCAACTAAGTCATTCATCACATTATCTTGCGCTTCTGTTGCCAGTTCTGTGCCAAATGCCATCTGATAACGAGCGAGCTCAGCTTGAAATTCGGCGAGGGTAATTTCTTCGTCGTTGACTTTGGCGGCTAAAGGAACAGAAGTTGCTGTTGGCTGGCTGGTAGTCGGTGTTAGAGTAGGTTGCTGGGTTGGCTCGGCAGTAGGGGTTGGCTGAGAGCAAGCTGCCATGAAAAAAAACAAGAAAACTATTCCGCTAACTCTCTTGAACCACTTCCAGATACCTCGTTTCCAAATGAATCGGCAGGATTGAACTTCTTGTGTCATTGAGTTGATTATAACTGATGAAAATCTGAAAACGCCCTGGTTTCGGCAGCCTTGATCTGAGGGGAAATTTTGAGGTTTGTCGGGCAACGTATCGGTAGATTCCATACTACCTCGATGTCAGATTTCCCCCTGCAATGTGTCACTTTTTTTTACTCCCAATCGAACAAGCTAATGAGAAACCATCGTGTGTTATAATGAACTTAGTGATAGAAATGGTGTTCTCAGCCGATGAAATCCGTGCTTTGATTCAGAGGATTGTCAGCGATAGTGAGCTGCAGACCGAGTTTCGCCGCGCCCTTTTACCAGATGATGAATACAACCTAATCAAACTCGTCAGAGAGCTGACGGTCAATGTGGCGGGCTTATCCGTAAGCGTTGAAGAGCTCGCTAGAGCGCAGAAACGCACCGAGCAACGTCTTGAAGAGCTCGCCGAAGCACAAAAGCGCACCGACCA
>CAKZNJ010000440.1 GCA_937129505.1 uncultured Anaerolineae bacterium
TTCGGCCCCGACAATCCGTCGTTCAAGGGGCTCCAGCTTGTGCCGCCGTTCGTGCTGCGATACACACCGCTGCCGATCACAGAGGCGTAGAGCATGGTGGGCGACTGCGGGTTGATCGCGATATCAGCGGCGATGATGCCAAGGCCACCAATACTGGGCAAACCTGCGTTGACCTGGCTCCAGCTCGCGCCGCCGTTTGTGCTTTTCAAAACGCCCGCCCCAGAGACGGCGGCATACAGGGTGCCTGGCGCCTGTGGGTCAATCGCCAGTGCGCTGATGCCTAAACCCAGCGTGAAGCCATTGTTTAGCGCGCTCCAATTCGCAGCGCTATCCGTGCTCTTGTAGACTCTGCCACTGACAGCAGCGTAGATCGTATCCGGCGCGTTTGGAGCGATCGCCAGCACTGTGACATCGCTGCCGACCGTGATGCCCGTGTTTGCCTCGCTCCAGCTTGCACCGCCGTTGGTCGTCTTAAAGACCTTTGCAGTTGTCCCGCCCACGTTCGTGCCGGCATAGACGATGTCGGCGTTCTGCGGATGAACGGCCAGCGCATAGACACGCACACCGCTCGGAAAGCCAGTGTTAACCGCGCTCCACGAGGCGCCGCCGTCGGTGCTCTTCTGCACACCGCCGCTCACTCCGCCCACGTACAGGGTCGCCGGCGCCGAGGGAGCGACTGCCAGCGCCTCGAAGGACAGATAGAGGTTATTGAGTCCTGCGGTGACAGGGCTCCAGTTTGCGCCGGCGTCGCTGCTCTTGAAGATGCCGCTCCCTTCTGCGGCTACATAGAGTGTGGTTGGCGTCTGCGGGTCAACTGCCAGCGCGCGGATATCCAGCGTGTTTATCCCTTCGCTGCTCGCGCTCCAGGAACTGCCGCTGTTCGTGCTCTTGTACACACCAAGGAGGGTGCCGGCGTACAGGGTCGCCGATGCCTGCGGGTTGATCGCCAGGCTGCGGACAGTGGTGTTGGGCAGGCTGGTGTTCGCAGGGCTCCAGGTCACGCCAGCATCGGTGCTTTTCAAGATGCCGCTGGACCGCGCGCCGGCGTACACCGTCGTCGGTGTTTGCGGGTCGAGCGCCAGCGCGTAGAACCTATCACCGGTTGCAGTGTATACCCCGCTCCAGTTGAGGCCGCCATCGCTGCTCTTGAAGATGCGACCGCCGTCGGTGGCGGCGTACAACACCTGCGGCGTTTGGGGATGGACGACGATGGCGTTGATGACCCGCTGCCCGAACGGGAGGCCGCCATTGACCGCGCTCCAGCTCGCTCCCCCGTTGGTGGTCTTGTAGACGCCATCGTGAGTGCCCGCATACAGCGTGTCAAGCGCGTCGAGCTGCATCGCCAACGCATGGACGAAGCGGCCGGTGCCGCTGCCGGGCAGGCCGGTGCTGGTGTCGTTCCAGGTTGCCCCGCCGTCCGTGCTCTTGTAGACGCCGCCGGCGCCTCCGCCAAAGGTGCCGACCCTTTTGAGGGCGGCGTAGATCGTGCTTGGCGTCTGCGGATGGATCGCCAGCGCATTGACGTCAGCCAATGGCAGGCTCACCCAGCTCCACGTCGCGCCGCCGTCCGTGCTTTTGTGTACCTGTCCCCCGCCTGAGCCGGCGTACACGGTCGTGGGCGTCTGAGGGTCTATTGCCAGCGAGGTCAGGGCGACCGTCGTGCTGCCGGCGAGGTTCACGCCGCTCCAGGTGGCGCCGCCGTTGGTGCTTTTGTAGAGCATGTGGTCTTCCGAGGCGGCATACAGCGTGGTTGGTGTGATGGGATCAACGGCAAGGGCATAGATGATGCCACCATCCGGGCCAATCGACTCCCAGCTCTGGTTGTTTGCCTTAACCAGCCTAGATTGGCAAAGAAGCAGCAGTAAAGCAAGAACGAAGACCTGCCATGGTTTATAATAAGATTTCACCGGAGCACCTCCATCGACATTTGGGTTGGTAATTGCTGTGGAGGGTGCTCTATCAACAGGGATTGCTAGAGTTTTTCGGAAGACTCCCCCTTCTCTGCTTGTTGTCACAGCGACGACCAGAGAAGTATAAGGTGTATAAAATTTGGTTTATATTAGGCGTAATATACTCTTAATTATCCATAATATTATATAAAAATGTTGAATTTGTCAAGAGGTGGATTGGTCGTCTTTGGCACTAGAGAGCGACTAAGTGGAGCAGATTTAAAAAGGGGAGTTGTCCGCTAAGGTTGGGTTGGATGAGTTTGTCTGCTGTTTTCGCCTAGGAGCGCAGCGTTAGGCTGTATCATTGCTCGGCCGACAAACCCCCTCACTCATTTTCCAAAAGCCGTTATAATCTACTTAACCGTCGATGGGGGAACGATCTGTCCCCGTTTGGCGTCCTGCAAGTAAGGAAGGAGCCTAATCTATGTCCAATCAACGCTCTTTGGCGCATTTTCTCCTTATCCTGCTCGCAGGCATTCTTAGCGGCGCTTGTGTTTCATCACCATCCTTCACAGAAACGCAGGAAACGCCTGTTCCAATTGTAATTGAGGACGTTCCTTCTTCAACTCCAAAAGGATCAGCCCAGATGGAAATCCAACTCAGCGAAGGCAAACCTCTTCCCCCCACTTCCACCCCTGCGGCGCCAGCTCAGGTCGAGGCGCTCGACGCAGCCGAGGCGGCTGCCGTTTTCTCACGCCTGCCGCAGCTAGCCGCTGTGCCTGACTTAGCCATTGAGTTCAAACCGCCGGCGGAGCTGCTCCCTCCGCCCCGCCCAGGAGACACCGTTCAAGAACCTTTTCCCCCTCCCCAAACAGTGCCTACGCTGCCGATTGAGCGAAGCGAACCGCTCCAAGTTGTCCGCTTTGCCCCTGAAGGAGATGTCAGCACGGTGCCTTTCGTCAGCATCACCTTCAATCAACCAATGGTGCCCCTCGGTACGGTGGCGGATCTCGCCGCCCGTGAGGTGCCGGTGCGCCTTGAGCCGGCTTTGCCCGGCAAGTGGCGCTGGCTTGGCACCCAGACCCTGACCTTTGAAGTGGAGTCGGAACAGATCGACCGTTTGCCTAAGGCGACGACCTATCGGGTCACCGTGCCGGCGGGCATTCGGTCGTTGCTGGGCAATGAGTTGGATGACAAGGTTGTCTTCACCTTTTCCACTCCGCCGCCCAGCGTCGTCACGGCCTACCCAAGCGGTGAAACCCAGCCCCGTGATCCGATCATCTTTGTTGCCTTTGACCAGCGCATCGAACCGCTCAAGGCGCTGGAGACGGTTCAGGTGTACGCCAACGGTGAGCCTCAGGAAGTGCGCCTAGCGGGTGAGGAAGAGATCCAAGCCGCTGCCGCTGTTCAACAGTTGATCAAACAAACTTTGCCCGGGCGGTGGCTTGCCTTTAAAGCCAAGCAGATCTTCCCTGCGGCAGCTGTGGTGAACGTGACCATCGGTCCCGGCACGCCTTCAGCGGAAGGTCCCCGCCGTTCCACCAAAGCCTACTCCTTTTCGTTTTCAACCTATGCTCCTTTGAATGTCCGAGAAACCAATTGCGGATGGTATGAGCGTTGCCTGCCCTACTCGCCGCTCATCGTTGTGTTTAACAATCCCTTAGATGCAACCGCTTTCGAGCCATCTTTGCTCTCGGTCAAACCTGCCATCCCCGGCATAAACGTCAACGTGAACGATAACACCATTCTCGTTGAGGGGGAGACGCGCGGCCGTACCACCTACCAAGTTACTCTCTCGCCGGAAATCCGCGACCGCTTTGGCCAGAAGCTGGGAAGAAAGATCACTCTGCGCTTCAGGGTTGATCCGGCTGAACCGCTTCTTCTGGGACCGGATAGCAACTTCCTGACCTTGGAGCCGGCCTCAAAAGGAATCCTGACGGTTTATGCCTTGAATTATGCGCAGCTTGATTTCCAAATTTCTGCCGTTCAGCCAAACGACTGGCTGGCGTTCAAGCAATATGTGCAACAGATGAATTATAAGGAGGTAGAGATGCTGTTGCCCGGCCAATTGCTTGAGCGGAAAACGCTCACGTTGGATCTTCCCCCTGAGACGTTGACGGCTGTCCCTCTCGACCTGCAGCGTTACACCCAGAACGGCTCTGGACAATTCGTTGTCTCGATTGCCCCCACGAAGCCTTTGAGGGAGAGCGAGGAAGATCGCTGGCGGCGCCGATCGCAAACGTTGGTCTTCTGGGTACAGCTTACTCAGATTGCCATGGATGCCTACAGTGACCAGAGCCAAATGGTCGTCTTTGTCAGCGATCTGCGGAGTGGTGCGCCGTTGCAAGGGGTCACCGTGCAGGCGGAGAACGGCGAAGCGTTGCTCAGCGATGCGGACGGCATGGTGCGTTTCGCTCTGTCAGATTCGGCGAGTTATCTGACTGCCCGCAAAGGGGGTGACCTTGCTATCTTACCGCGCTCCACCTCGCTGTGGGGCGAGGACGTCTGGCAACCGAAGCAGCTAAAGGACTCCTTGGCATGGTTTGTCTTCGATGATCGCCAGATGTACCGTCCTGGCGAAGAAGTGCATATCAAAGGGTGGCTGCGGCGCATTGGCAGCGGCCAGCGCGGCGATGTGGGGTTGGTTGACCATCCCATACCACCTTTATCCTATGAGATTATGGATTCCATGGAAAACCCGTTTGGCTCCGGTCAGGTTTCGCTCAACGCTTGGGGTGGATTCGATTTGCATTTTTCCATTCCAGAGAGAGTAAATCTCGGCACTGCTAGCCTCATCCTGAGCGCCTTGTACGATTCCCAAGAAGAGATCTACATCCACACCTTTGAGATCGAGGAGTTTCGCCGCCCCGAATTTGAGGTGAGCGCTCACACCGAGAGCCAACCACCCTTTTTCGTGGGGGGAGAGGCTACCGTCTCAGTGCAAGCGAAATACTATGCCGGCGGTGGACTACCGAATGCCGCAGTGGCTTGGCGGGTTGCCTCTTCTCCCGGCAGCTATCAGCCGCCGGGTTGGGACGACTTTAGCTTTGGTAATTGGCAGCCATGGTGGTGGGAGATCGATCCCTACGCAGAGGAGGAAACAAAGGTCGAGACCTACCAAGGCAATACCGATGCGACAGGTTTTCATTACCTAATACTCGATTTCACTGCGCAGGAAAACGCTCTCACCGAGCCACAGCCCATTCAAGTGGTCGCCGAGGCGACGGTCATGGATGTCAATCGCCAAGCCTGGTCTGATACTACCACTTTGCTCGTCCACCCCGCTGAGGTTTACATTGGCTTGCGCACCAAACGCTATTTTGTCCCCAAAGGCACTCCCTTACTGGTGGAGTTCATTGTCACCGACTTAGACGGAAAAGTGGTCAGCGGACAGGCGGTCGAAATCCAAGCCAGCCGCTTGGAGTGGAAAATGCGCCATGGCAACTGGGTTCAAGAATCCACCGATATACAGACTTGTCAAGTGACCTCGACCGCTGAAGTGGGGCTTTGCACCTTCCAGACGCCACTGGGCGGCAGTTATCAGATCACCGCTCGGGTGCGTGATCGGCTGGAGCGCCTCAACCAGACCACCATCACTCGTTGGGTCAGTGGCGGAGCGATACGCCCCTCTGCCAATGTGGAACACGAAAGCGTAACCATCATCCCTGACCGGGAGAACTATCAACCCGGCGAGGTAGCAGAGCTGTTGGTAGAAGCGCCGTTTGCACCTGCCGAGGGAATCCTAACCGTCAGCCGCAGCGGCATTCTCTACAGCCAGCGTTTTCGGATTTACCAAAGCGGCTCGACCACCCTACGCGTGCCGATTGAGGAGAGCCATATCCCCAATCTCGAAGTTGAGGTGGATTTAGTCGGCGTCGCGCCTCGCTTTGACGATAGCGGCAACCCTCAAGCCGATTTACCGCCGCGGCCGGCTTATGCGGTGGGCAATCTTACTTTGAAGGTGCCGCCGCTTGTGCGTACATTATCCCTGACCGTCACTCCGCAGGAAAGCCAGATCGCCCCTGGCTCCGAGACCAGCCTATTGCTCTCTGTGAAGGACTCAGACGGCGAGCCGCTGCCCAATGCTGAGATCGCCGTGGTGGTTGTTGATGAAGCTGTCCTCTCCCTGACTCGCTATGAGATGGCTGATCCTTTGAAAGCGTTTTATCCCCTGCGCAAGACAGGTGTGACGAGCGTCTATGGGCGCGCCAACATTGTCCTCCTTGACCCCCTTGCGGCAGCACAGTGGCTGAGCCGTCGGGGTGGTGAGATGGTGGAGGAAGTTCTATCCTTGGGACCCAGAGCTACCATTGTGCCCGCGAGCCCGCCCGCTGAAGCAGAAGCAGATTACCAAGCCGAAGCGCCTTCGCCAATCCCCTTGCGTATGGATTTCAACCCCTTGCCTTTGTTTGCCCCTAGTGTAAAAACCGACAGCCAAGGTCATGCCACGCTGACGGTTAAGCTGCCCGATAATCTGACGCGCTATCGAATCATGGCAGTGGCAGTGGATAGCGGCGGCCGCCGTTTCGGCAAAGGTGAATCCAGCCTGACGGCGCGCTTGCCCTTGATGGTGCGCCCCTCAGCGCCGCGCTTTTTGAATTTTGGCGATTATTTTGAGTTGCCGGTGATCGTTCAAAACCAAACCGACCAGCCGCTGGAAGTGCAGGTAGTTGCTCGCGCTTCAAATTTGAAAATCCTCAACCATGGCTGGCGCATCTGGGTGCCGGCAAATGACCGCCGCGAGGTGCGGTTTGCTTCTCAAACGCTACAACCCGGCAATGCCCAGATCCAAATTGCTGCCTTGGCAGGCGAGGCAGCCGACGCTGCCCAGATCGAGCTACCAGTTTACACCCCAGCTACCAGCGAAGCTTTTGCCACCTATGGGGTGCTTGACGAGGGCAGTCTCGCTCAGCCCATTGCTTATCCACAGGGTGTGATTGCCGAGTACGGCGGTTTGGAAATCTCCACCTCTTCCACTGCTTTGCAAGCCCTTACCGATGCGCTTCTATACCTCGTTTCATATCCCTTTGAATGTTCGGAACAAATCGCCTCGCGCCTTCTAGCGGTTGCCGCCTTGCGGGATGTGCTGGCAGCCTTCAAAGCCGCCGACTTACCTGCCCCCGCCGAGCTCAACAAGATCGTCCAGGCTGATCTCGAACGCCTGCAGGGGATGCAAAACAGCGATGGAGGGTTTCCGATATGGAAACGCGGGGATGAATCCATCCCCTTTCACTCCATCCATGCGGCCCATGCGCTGATACGCGCCCGTCAAAAAGGCTATGCAGTGCCTAGGGAGGCGTTACAATCTGCTCTCGCCTATCTGCGTTCTGTTGAGACCGGTTACCCCTCCTGGTATCATCAGCAGACCCGCTGGACGCTGAGCGCTTATGCCCTATCCGTCCGCCATCTCGCTGGCGATTCTGACCCCTTCAAAGCCCAGAACCTGATTACAGAAGCAGGGGTGGAAAACCTCTCCCTGGAAGCCATTGGTTGGCTACTGCCCGTTGTCGAGAACCCCACCCAACGGCAGGAAATGCGCCGCCTGATTGGCAATCGCGTGGTTGAAACAGCCGCAGCGGCTAACTTCATCACCGAGTTCGACGAGCAAAGCTACTTAAGCCTGAGTTCCGATCGCCGCACAGATGCTATCCTGCTCGATGCCTTGATGGAAGATGACCCCCAAAGCAACTTGATACCAAAGCTGGTCAAGGGGCTATTAGCGCATCAGGTGAAGGGGCGTTGGAACAATACTCAAGAGAATGTCTTTATCCTGCTGGCTTTGGATCGTTACTTTGAAACCTATGAAAGCCAGGCACCCGACTTCGTGGCTCGCTGGTGGTTGGGGGAGACCTATGCCGGCAGCAGTACATTCCGTGGGCGCACAACCAAGATCCATGAATTGCTCCTGCCCATGGAGTTTGTGCTGGAGCAAACAGTGGGCGGCATGCAATCGCTCTTGTTGAGCAAAGAAGGCAAAGGCAGGCTCTATTATCGCTTGGGTTTGCGCTATGCACCGGCAACCCTGCGGCTTGAGCCGCTCGATCAAGGCTTTGTGGTTGAACGGCGTTATGAGGCGCTGGACGACCCCGAAGACGTCTATCAAGATGA
>CAKZNJ010000441.1 GCA_937129505.1 uncultured Anaerolineae bacterium
TTGCGAACTGGGATCCAGAACATTGTCCATCCTTACCACCCACAACGGAAGGGAAATCGATGACCATCTGGTGAATCGATGGTTGGACGAGATTTATTCCGATAGCCTTGCCAGACGCTGGGAGACCGAGTATAGACAGGCGGCAGCAGAATTTAAACACGCTTGTCTGGAAACCCTAAGGCCCTTTAGCACGGTCAAGGGGGTTGAAAACCAGTTTCATCGCCTCTTTGATGGGATCGAGGTGTTACCGGCAAGCTTGTTCGAAGAGTACGAACAAAATCTTGAACGAGAACCCATCACAGCCGAAGAGTTGCTGGTACCTTTGCGGTGGGGGCAGTACCACATGTTAGCCAATCAAGGGCTGATCAAAGCCGGTAATGCTCGCTTTCCCCCAACTGTCGTGACCGAGTACAATTCCGAGCTGGGCTTATCGTTTGACCAACCTATTCTAGAGGAGGGATGGGATTGAGCCATTTTGACCAAGAGAGGTGCACCCATGACAACCCTAACCTTCACCCATCTGCGCTTTTGTGCGCAAGCCAAGCAGCCCATCCGCTTGGGGCGCTATCAGGGGGCGGAGCGCCTGCGCGATGCCCTTGCCCAGGTGATGTTGCGGGCGGTCTGTCCCGAAACCTATCGGGCACAAAAACCTACTCCAGAACATGCTGCCGTCTGTCCCGCTTGTTGGTTGCTGGCTGCCGAAGTCGACCCTGGCAGCGTGCGCCGCGCCTATAGCTTAGTCGGTCCCCAGCCGCCGCTGGATACCCTCGGAGCAGGACAGCAGTTTGACTTCACCCTCACCCTCTTTGGCGAAGGATATCGCTTTCTCTCCTATTTCGTCCTCGCCGCCGAAGCGATGGGCGAAGTCGGCATCGGACCCGGACGAGGCAAATTCGCTATAAGCTCCATTCATGCCCTGCATCCCTTGCGGGGCGAATCGCTGGTCATCCTTGCGGAGAACGAACGGGTCGTGCGCCCGCAGAAACTGCCCATCAACTGGGAAGATGCCCTAAGCGTAGCGGCAGACTTCCCCGCCGAGGGGGAGATTATCCTGCACTTCCTTTCCCCAACGCGCCTCATCGAATCCGAATCGCTGGTCAAAGCCCCCGATTTTGCCGTCTTCTTCCGCCGCTTATTGGAGCGCATGGATGAACTTGCCCGCCAGCACAACGGCGCTGGGAGAAGGGATGCCCAAGAAATTGCTCACCTCTACACCTTGGCAGATCAAGTGCGCCTGGTGCAGCAATCCACGCGTTGGATTGACCTTTGGGCGCCTTCGAGCCGTCGCGGTCAGAGCGCACCCATGGGTGGTTTTGTCGGCAAAGCCGTTTACCGCTCTAAACATTGGGACGAACTGCTCCCCTGGGTGATCCTCGGCCAGGGCGTGCAGGTTGGCAAACTGACCGCCAAAGGCAATGGCGTGTTTCAAATTGAGACCGCCCATCAGAAAAGTTACTGGACTTAACCTGGGTCAATCAACCTGTTGTTATGGTTCCGCCATCCTGGCGGTTTGAACAAAACTTGAGCGACCCTTTGCCTTCGTATTAGTTGACCAGATCAGGTTCAGATTTCGTTTCCTCACCTCAGCAATCGCTTCGCAATCAGGGCGATCAATGACCCTTTATCACCAAGGCGAAAATGCTAAAAATTAGGGAAAATTACGGAAGACAACAAGGTAGAGAGGAGGTATGCTAGGAACGATTTTTTACTCAAGGAGGATGAAAAGGAAATTTTATGATGAATATCCCTAAGGAGTAGCACATGAAGCAACTAAATCTGACATTTCAAACGGTTACTCCCCTTTTTCTAGCAGGGGCAGAGCCGCGCGGAGAGCCAGAATTGCGTCCCGCCGCCTTTCGCGGCGCAATGCGTTATTGGCTGCGAGCGGCTCTAGGCGGGATCATCGGCGATCAGGACCTCGAAAGACTAAGCCAACTGGAGAGCGCAATCTTGGGGAAAGCAGATGACAAGTTCGGCGCCTCCAAGGTTACGCTTCGCTTGCTTGACCCGCAGATGAAATTTCAAACCTATACCCAACTGGCTCAACAGGGTGGCCCGAACCAAAATTTGCTCCGCGGCTTAGCCTACCTCTGGTTTTCGCTAAACCGCACTAACAGGGACCCTGAGCGCAAGGCGCTGGAGGGGCAATTTAAACTGCAACTGCAGAGCCGCCCCGGCTTGCCGGATGCCGACCTTCGTCTTCACCAAGCTGCTGCAGCCTTATGGCTGATGGTTCAGCTCGGCGGCTTAGGAAGCCGCTCGCGCCGCGGCGCCGGTTGTTTACGGGTTACCGAACAAAAGGCGAATTTTCCCTTGCCACAATCGTTAGATCTTAGGGTTCATTCTGCCAACCCCCAAGACCTAGCCCAGGAACTGCAAAAGGGCCTTACCGAGTGTCGGCGCATCTTTGCCAAGGACCTGCCCCAAAAAAGCCCTTCGCAACCAGCTGCTTTTGATGTCATCCATCCGAAAGCTTGTCAGGTTTGGGTGCTCAACAAAACCTATCCCCACTGGCGCGAGGCGCTCCATGAAGTCGGAGATAGATATCGACTCTTTCGATCGCGGCGAGAGCCAGATTACCAAACCGTAAAGGATGCCCTTGTCAAACAAAAACCCCTCGCAATGCCTGTCGAACGGGCTGCCTTTGGGTTGCCCATTCAGTTCTACTATAGATCTCTTCAAGGGC
>CAKZNJ010000442.1 GCA_937129505.1 uncultured Anaerolineae bacterium
TAACCCTCAATTCCGGGATGGAGGCAATTCCCTGCTTGATCGATTCTGCGCTCTTTAAAATTCGCCGTGCGGCTTCTAGGTAACCGCTTTCTCCCATAGAGACCATAGCGGCCCAAGCAGCTGCGGACAAACCACCTGGGCGGCTGCCGGTCAAGGTGGGCGAAAGATAGATACCACCGCACCAATCCGTGCTGACATAATACTGGTAATGGCGCAGCTCACGACCGCGGTAAAGCACAACCGAAGTGCCTTTCGCGGCATAGCCGTATTTATGGGTGTCGCAAGACATAGAGGTCACGCCTTGAAGTCGAAAGTCGAACTTTGGGACTGGGTAGCCAAGCTTCTCCGCCCACGGGAGAAGGAAGCCGCCCAGACAAGCGTCGGTATGAAAGCCGATCTTTCGCTGGCGGGTGATTTCAGATAGCTCTTCAATCGGGTCTATAATCCCGTGCGGGAAAGGAGGAGCAGATCCGACCATGACAACCGTATTGGGGGTAAGTGCGGCTTCCATTGCCTTGACATCCGCGCGAAAGCCCTCACCCACCGGAACACGGATCAGCTTCATGCCAAAGTATTGAGCCGCTTTCTCGAAAGCGACATGGGCTGTGGAAGGAGCTACAATCTCAGGCTCGGTGATGTTCTTGACCGAGCGTGCCCAGTCACGGTAGGTCTTCATCGCTAAGAGGATACTTTCAGTACCCCCCGAGGAGACTGTTCCCACAATTTCATCTTCCGTTTTATCTGCCCCTAACATGTGAGCAGTCATTGACACAATCTCAGCTTCAAATTTGGTAATGCTTGGCCAAATATCCATGTGTAAAGGGTTAGCTTGAGATTGAAGGCTATATACTTTGTTTTGGAATTCGATATGATTGGGGTCTCCATGATAGACTGCGCCGGAGACTTTACCGCTTTGCCAGCGGGGTGCTTCTCGCTGGGATAGGCTGGCAATGAAATCGACAACCTCATGACGTCCTAAACCTTCTTTTGGCAAACTCCGAAAGGTAGGAACGTCCTCGTAAGGCTTGAGAGCTGCATGAAGTTCTTGTTGAATTTTGGCGATATCCATAGTTGTCCTTTCTTTTATCCTCGATATTCAATGATAATTTGGTGTTTGTCTGCTCGAAAAATCGTATAGGTATACTCAATTGGAATTTGCTGAGCGTCGTAGGCAATGCGCAGAATGCGCATCACTGCTGAGCCGACGGGAATATGTAGCCAGCGGGCGATGTCTGAGCTTGCAGTATCGGCGACCAAAGTATCGCGCGCTGTGACCGGTCGACGCCCAAACTGACGCTCCAACACTTCGTAGATAGATTGATCGGTAAGATCGGCTTTGGCTAACGCGGGGAAGGCAGAGAGAGGATGATAACAACTCTCCACGCAATAAGGGACGCCATCTGCGTACCGTAAACGGCGGATCAGGATGACCTCGGCGCTTTCGGGAAGGGATAAGGCGGTTTGGATTTCGGGAGTTGGGATGACCACCCTCTGTTCCAGCGTCTTTGAAGTAACTTTCAAACCCTCCTCTGCCATCTCTTCGGTGAAACTGCGTAGCTGCGGTCGGGTCAAGACGAAGGACTTTCGAGGCTCGGCAACAAAGGTCCCCAAAGCGCGCTTTCGGATCAATAGACCTTGGTCTGCCAGATTGTCCAAAGCTTGGCGAACGGTAATGCGGCTCACCCCTAAAGCCTGTGCCAGCGCGATTTCATTTTCGAGCGCATCGCCTGGTCTTAATTCGCCGCTGCGGATGCGTTGGCGAATCCATTCCTCGATTTGGCGGTAGTAGGGAATCGGAGAATTGGGTTGAATGCGAAAGAAAGTCATCTCTGTTGATCCTCTCTTTATGTTATATCATTATAACATAAAATGAGGTGATGACAAGGAAAATGCTCATCAATACAGCGGCGTATGATATTTATCTTTTCCCTTTCATACGTGTCTCACTTCATTTTGTACCTTAGGTGTCGTAAAATATTGTAAGATTGTGAAAAATATATGACAAAAAGTTTGGATTCTTCTATAAGGAGGCTTATCATGAAAGGATATATGGGGAAAATGTTGGTTGTAGACCTTTCGACCAGAAAGGTCGAGTCACAATCGATTCCTGAAGAGTGGTTTAGCCAATTTGTGGGGGGAGAAGGGATTGCCATTCGTGCGTTGAATGATCTTGTCCAACCAGAAAAGGATGTATTGCATCCAGTTCAACCGTTAATTTTTGCCACTGGTCCCTTAACCGGGACGCTAGCTCCCTGTAGTGGACGGTGTGTTGTCACCTTTTGGTCGCCCGCCACAAAAACCATCGGAGCTTCGAATGGGGGTGGGGATTTTGCACCAACTCTCAAGCGAGCTGGCTGGGACATGTTGGTGATCAAGGGTAGAGCAGAATCGCCGGTCTATTTGCTGATCGACAACGATAAAGCCGAAATTCGAGACGCAGGGATGTTATGGGGAAAAACCGTTAGCGAAACTGAAGATTATCTCAATAACAACCTGGGTCTGAGCAACCTTTCCATAGCTTCGATTGGCATTGCAGGAGAGAAAGGTGTTTTCTTTGCCAGCATTATGAATGAGAAATATCGCGCTTTTGGGCGAGGGGGAGCCGGTATGGTGATGGGAAGCAAGAACCTCAAGGCAATCGCTGTGCGGGGAACCAAAAGGCTGCCCACTGCTGATCAGGCTGCTCTAAAAGAGGTTGCCAAAGATGCCAAGGATGAGATGTTCCAAGAAATATTTGTGCGCGATGAGTTGCGTCCATACGGTACTCCCTCTTTTTACGACGCAATCAACGCTCTTGGCATCCTGCCGACAAAAAATTGGCAAAGAACAACCTTTCCTGAATCCCAAGACAAGTTGACTTATCAGGCGTATCACCAGATTTTAGAGGTTTCGCCAAAAGCCTGTTTTAACTGCGCTATCCACTGCGGCCGATATACAAAAGTCAAAGAAGGTCCCTATGCCGGGATGGAAGGAGGAGGTCCAGAGTACGAATCAATTGCTGCATTCGGGAGCAAGTGTCTCGTGACGGATCTCAATGCGGTCACAGCAGCTAATCACCTAGCCAATGATTTTGGTTTGGACATTATTTCGACCGGGCAAGTGATTGCTACAGCGATGGAATGGTACGAAAAGGGCATCCTAACCAAGGAAAAGACGGGAGGAATTGACCTGACATGGGGGAATGGAGAAGCAGTTGTCGAATGTGTCAAGCGAATCGCCCATCGAGAAGGAATTGGGGATCTGCTTGCCCAAGGGGTAAAGCGAGCTGCGGATTCGTTAGGTCCAGAGGCTTCTGCTGCGGCGATGCATGTCAAGGGATTGGAAATGGCGGCGGATGAAGTACGGGCAAGTAAGGGCGAGGCTGTTGTTCATGCCACCTCGGCGCGCGGGGCAGATCACCTGCGCCCCTATGCTTCGGCAATTGATGCCTTTGGTTATCGCGACGAGGAATTAGGCATTGTAGGAGAGATCGATTACCTCGAGGACGGCAACAAGGCGTGGATTAAACCATTCCAAGAATTATCCATGGCTACCAATATGCTGGGTGTTTGCTTGTTTGCCTCGATAACCTTGGCGATCAAGGCATCCACTTGGGCAAAATTGCTCTCAGAAGTGGTTGGCAGGGAAGTGACTAAAGACGAACTCTTGAAAGCGGCGGAAAGGGTGATCAATATGGAGCGTCTCATCAATGCCCGATTTGGTTTTGACCGCAAAGATGACACCCTGCCGAAACGCTTTTTGACCGAGCCGGCTCCAGATGGACGCGGTCAAGGGCAGGTGGTGGATTTGGAGAAGGCTTTGGACAGCTACTACACCGCCATGGGATGGGAGCTGAAGAGCGGTTTACCTTCGTCGGCAAAGGTCAAGGAGCTTGGTTTAGAGTTCTTACTTCAGCAGGCTTAGGCAATAGAATCGATTCAATGTAATCTGTAGGGGATGCCCTAGCTTAAGCAAGCAGGGGGCATCCCTCTTTTTACCCGCATTCAACTTTCCACCTTGATGGAAACCAATAGAATAGGGCGGCTTCCCCTCTATGGTTTCTCAAATGCCCTACCCATCAGAGACTTGATTAGAAAAATGAACGCCTCGATCCCTTTTCCAAACCACAGGCAGACGAAAGGCACCATTGGCAGGACATACCGTTGGAAGGGGAGGGAAACCACCCAGACAAGGCCAAAACCTTGCAGAAGGGTGGCTACCCATAGGAAGCCGATCATCCATCTTGTTCCTACGGTGGCATGGCGGGCTTGCAACGGAGCGATGAAAAAACCAAATAGAGTTACCAGTAGAGTGAATATCCCCCCAGCCCAATTGCGCATGAGATTATGAAAGGGATTCGAAAAATAGGCTTCCTCTGCTGGACGGAGTTCTTCGAGATAATTTGCCACATCCGCAACGGCTGGCCTTGTAAAGAAGAGGTGTCCAATTAACCCTAGAGCGCGTTGGGGGAAGTTTTGCCAGACCATTTCAGGGCTCACGGATTGAATAGCTAAGACTTGCTCGTTTACGATATTCATTCGTTCGCGCCAAGCAGCAAGCGAAGCGCGCAAAGGATCGCGCCATAATACCGGGTTGAGAACAAGCGTGATCGCAATAAAAATCAACCCAAATAAAAAAGCACGTTGTAGCCGTCGGGTGTAATTAGCATTTTGGTCTGGAAACGGCAGTAGAGTCATTCCAAAACAGAGCATTGCCAGGGGAAGTGCAGATTGTTTTGCATTAAATGCTAGGGCGGCTGCTATTGCCGTCAAATAGGGTTGTTGTGCATATCGTTTCGTACTCCATAGCGTTATCAGGATGGTGAAGATCAAACCACTCTCTGCCATGGCGCGGCGAGTGTGAAGCAAAACAAGGGCATTGCTTGCCAACCCGAGCAGAGCAACCCAAGCCATCAAGTTTCCACCAGCGGACTTTGCCACTTGGAATATCAACCATAAGCTGAATGGAAACAGAATAGCCACACTCCAACGACTTACCAAAAGCATCTCTTTGTTAGGCAGAGCGCCCTTCCTCAGATTGGTTTTCCAATCTGCGCTCCAATCCCAGTCCACTTGAGGCGGGGGAAGGCGGGCGATCTGCCGCCCAATGGCAATAAGCCAACGAGTTAGAGGGGCATCTCTTAGGCGGTATTTCTGTTTCAAATCCATGGTGTTTGCTGGATTCCAAAACAATTGTTCTGGATTTTTAAAAAAGCGCTCAAAATCCTCGCTCATGTAGATACATGTTTGTTCATCAGGATGGAAGGGGACACTGGACAAGCCGCCAAAATAAACAAGCGAGATCAAGAGAATGGCTATGATTAACGCGATTGGTTGGTGACGATTCAAATTCCTGCTCTTTTCTTACGATACAATATCCGTAAAAGACAGCTTAATAAGCTGGTTTTAGAAGATCGCTGTTTATCTTTAGGACGAACACGGTAAAAGCCAAACATTGGTGTTTCAAATATCTCACGACCAAGATGACAAAAATCGAAAAGGTTCTGTGGCTTGCTATACTTATCGCTGCTGTCAGCCTCAAAGCATGGTTGGTAATCTTTGACCGCTTACCTTTTAATGCCGATGAAGCAATTGTAGCATTAATGGCGCGTCATATTCTCCTGCGGAGCGAGCGTCCAATATTTTTTTATGGCCAAGCGTATATGGGGAGTCTGGATGCTTTTTTGGTGGCGATGGGCTTTGCCTTGTTTGGCTTTCACGTTTGGGTTATTCGTGGGGTTCAAATCATTCTTTATTTGCTGGTCCTTCTCACTTCGATTAGGATTGCCCAAACCATCTCTTTGTCATTAAACAAAGGATTCTATACAGGCGCCTTATTAGCCATTCCGACCGTAAATGTCACGTTGTACACTACCGTTAGCCTCGGGGGGTATGGCGAGGCCTTGTTGATCGGAAACCTAATTCTATTACGTGGTCTTGAGGTTATGCGCTCTCTGGAAAGAGACTCTTTTCCATCAGTGTACCGGTTTGGGGAATTGGGTTTTTGGATGGGTTTAGGGTTTTGGGTGAATGGGCTTACGGG
>CAKZNJ010000443.1 GCA_937129505.1 uncultured Anaerolineae bacterium
CCGCCCGCTTTGGCGTTGATTAAAGCCCGAACCCCGTAGGCTACGCCAGGATAGGTACTGTTTTGGCTAGCGATGATTCCCCCGATATGGGTGCCATGACCGTTAACGTCATCTGGGGAGGGATCGGTCGTGTTATAGGCGTCTCCCAAGCCGTCAAGACAGCGTCTTTGAGCTAACACCTTGCCGCTCAAAGCTGGGTGGTTGGCATCTATGCCTGTATCCACGACTGCCACATCCACCCCTTGTCCGAAATAGCCTGCATCCCAGAAAGCGCGTGCCCCAGTGGCTGGGACGGAGATATCCAAGAGGGGCTGCAGAACTTCATCCTCAAATACTTCAGCAACCTGCGCCAAGGCTTGCAGTTCGGGGAGCCTTTCGGGAGGAACGCGCGCCGCCACGGCGTTCAACAGCGTATATTGATGCACTACTTCTCCACCCCAGGCTTCGATTTGGCGAACCAGAGCCGCTTGGCTCTGCTCTACGCGGCGCAGACTGCGCTGATAAATCTCTTGTCGAGCTGACTGGCGAATCGCTTCGATTTGCTCGCCTTTTTCTCGCAAGAGGGATTGGGTAGCTTCGTCTAGTTGCTGTTGGGCGACTTTACGGGCAAGGTCGTTCTCTTCTTGGCGGCTGAGGGGGCCTGGGTTACGGCGGCGCAGCTCGGCTAGTGGCTGAGCTTGGATCAGTTCAGCACTAGCAGCTTGAAAATCAGCTTGTTTTTCTGCCCACACCCTTTCGGCAATTTCGATCTGGGGCTGTTCTTTCAGGATGATGATCACGGGCTGAAGCGCTTCCGAGGCGGGTGCGCCGCCGCGAGAAATCAGAAGAGCGCTCATAGCAAACAAGCCCAACGCCGCCAGAAAAGCGAATACGACCTTCATAGAGGAATTTTATCATATCTATCTTGGTAATGCGATAGACTTTTTCTAGATGAGCAATCCAGATCTCGGCTCTAAGCGAATCAAAAGCGTTGTACAATACAGAAGATACCCTTTATTCTTGAAAGGATCTATGTATGATCGAGGAACTTCCAGCTGACCGTTTATATCATCGTTGTGACCCTGCCAGCATCCCCGTCGAATCAAGCCAGAGTTCCGGTCGCTTAAAGGCGATTATCGGTCAGGAGCGAGCTGTCAAGGCGATGAAGTTCGGCTTAGGGATTCAGAGCAAAGGGTTCAATCTGTATGTCTCTGGGTTACCCGGCACCGGACGTTCGACAGCGATCAAACAATTCCTCGAGGAAATCGCTGCGACGCAACCTACACCGCCCGATTGGTGTTATGTCAACAATTTTGCCGAC
Organism: uncultured Anaerolineae bacterium; assembly: GCA_937129505.1. Classification (GTDB taxonomy): domain Bacteria; phylum Chloroflexota; class Anaerolineae; order Anaerolineales; family UBA4823; genus NAK19. Next base: position 1,301 of record CAKZNJ010000443.1, read on the forward strand.
CCCACCCGCCCAAACGCCATCCTCCTGCCCCCAGGCCGAGCCATAGAGTTTCAAAAGGATATGGAGAATCTCGTTCGTGAGGCAGTCAGAGAGATACGCAGCGCATTTGAAAGCGATCAGTACGCTGCTCTGAAAGAAGAAACTCTGCGCGGCTTTCAACAGCAGAAACAAAGCCTGCTGGAAAATATCCATCAATACGCTCGGCAAGAGGGTTTTCTGATACAACCCACGCCGGTGGGCTTATTGACCATTCCTGTGGTGGATGGAAAGCCTTTAGAAGAAGCCGAGTTTATGCGTTTGCCCCCTGACCAGAAAGAAGAGATTATCCTGCGGCAGAAAAAAGTGCAGGAGGGCTTGGAGTCGGCTTTACGCCAAGCCCGTAATATTGACCGTGCCGCTGCTGAAGCTTTACAACAACTGGATCAACGGGTAGCCTCATTTGCGATGCAGCGTATCATCGAAGAGCTAAAGGAAAAATACCACACCGTGGCGGAGGTCAATGATTTCATTGATCAAGTACAGAAGGACATGTTGGAGAACCTTGCCTTGCTTCGGGGAGATGGCGAAGGAGAAGAAGAAAGTCAAAGTCCTCCGTTGACGCGCCGCAGCCGTCAGACTCCTCTACGCAAGTATTCTGTCAATGTGCTGGTGGACAACTCAAATTTGGGGGGTGCACCGGTAATGGTGGAGATGAATCCCACCCTGCCCAACTTATTTGGCAAAATTGAACAGGAAGCCCAATTTGGCGCCTTAGTGACCGACTTTACTCTCATCCGTCAAGGTGCCTTGCATCGCGCCAACGGAGGCTATCTTGTTTTACCTTTCCATCAACTGTTAGCCAATCCCTTCGCTTGGGAGTCTTTGAAGCGGGCGCTTGAGAACCAAGAGATCGTCGTCGAAGAAATTGGCGAACGGATTGGCTTCGCCACGCGCAGCTTAAGGCCTGAACCCATCCCATTGACGGTGAAGGTGATTCTGATCGGAACGCCTGCTTTGTTCCTGCTGGCTCAGGAGCTGGATGATCAGTTTGCGGAATTGTTTAAGGTTAAGGCAGACTTCGATACCGTCATGGAGCGCGACGATCAACGCATTGCAGATTATCTGGCGTTTGTTGCTACCTTGTGTGAGAATGAAGGGTTGCTCCATCTGGATCGAGAAGCATTGGCGCGCTTTGTCGAAATTGGCTCGCGTCTGGCAGAAGATCAGCGCAAACTCTCGGTGCGCTTTCGTGAGCTTTCGGATATCCTGCGCGAGGCGAGTTATTATGCTCAACAAGACAGCAGTACACGAGTTCAAGTGCAGCATCTGGAGAAAGCTCTGGTCGAGCAACGCTTGCGGTCGAACCTAATTCAGGAACGAATTTATGAGATGATCCAGCGTGGTCTCTTGAAGATCGATGTGAGCGGTTGGGAGGTAGGTCAGGTGAACGGTTTGTCTGTAGTTTCTTTGGGCGACTATAGTTTCGGGCAGCCCAACCGCATCACGGTGAGCGTAGGTCTAGGCCGCGAAGGCCTGATCGACATCGAACGCGAAGCCAAACTTGGAGGTCCAATTCACACCAAAGGGGTTTTGATCCTCGGCGGTTATCTGAGTGAGAAATTTGCCTATGACAAACCGCTCAGCTTGGCAGCCAGGCTGGTGTTCGAACAGAGTTACAGTGGCGTTGAAGGAGATAGCGCTTCTAGCGCCGAGTTGTATGCCCTGCTCTCCGCCCTAGCAGAGGTGCCTCTGCGACAGGGGATAGCGGTCACCGGCTCGATCAACCAGAAGGGTGAAATTCAGGCTATTGGGGGCGTCAATGAGAAAATCGAGGGATTCTTCGATGTCTGTCAGGCGTTAGGGTTGGATGGCAATCAAGGCGTAATCATCCCAGCCAGCAACGTGCAAAATCTAATGCTCAAAGAAAGCGTACGTCTTGCGGTGCAGCAGGGCAAATTCCATATTTGGGCGGTTAACACAGTAGAAGAAGGTATCGAGATTCTCAGTGGCCTGCCGGCGGGCAAACGCAGGGCAGACGGACGCTATGAGGAGGATAGCATCTTTGCCCGAGTCGATGCCCGCCTGCGCATAATGGCGGAGCAAATTGAGAAATTTGGCCGCCCCACCGAAGGGAGTCTATCTTCTAGCCCAGAAGACAAACAGGAAACCCACGGCGAATAATCCTGCCAGCAGAAATGCTTGGAAGAGGGGCGGCAGGCCAATTTGAAAAGCGATAAAAACGATCAACGGAAAGCTTAAAACTAGAATCGCCAGCAGGGCTACAATTCTGCGCGCTTTCTTCTGTGCCAAGACGACGCTATCCTGTTCAAGCGGCTGTTCCTGCTCGATAAACGCGCCTGCCTCTGATTCGGGTCCGACAACTTCTGCCGATAGGATGGTCGGCATCATGCCGCTGAGATAATAAACCCGATAACTTGTGCCCATCTCAAAAGCCTCCAACTGCTCGAGAGTGAGCAAGCGAATTTTGCTCTTACCGATTTTGAGCTCGAAGGTTGCCGAGTCGGGGCGAATTTTGCCTGGCAGTGCTTCACCCTCGGCAATTTGGATGATTTTATGTTTGGTGGCGGCAAGGTGTTTACGGCTAGAAAGAAGACCGAGGACCAGCACTAACCCAATCACAGCTGTCACGATAGCTAGCGTGGTCAGCGAGTCTGGGTCGGTCAGGCTCTTAACGGTGCCTGAACCAAACGAGAAAAACACGATGAGGCCGATGGTGCCAAGCATGACAACGACAAAAAATGCTAAGCCGGTTTTGAGACCTGCTCTAGCCGCCTCCCGACGGGCTTGCTGACGATTGGAAAGCTGACCCTGCCGGTCAGCTAGCAGGTCATTGCTATTAATAATGATAGGTGTCACGCAAGATTTGATTTAGAGGGTGAATTTCCATGTCAGCGTCCCTCAAACACCATAGAACGATCATAGGGGTTATTTAGGAAGAGATCAAAGGTATCCTGTTGCGTGCGCCAAGGGCTTTTGTCGCTTGACTTGTAGGCAAATCGTCCATCTCCAATATAGTTGTTCGGTGGATAACCTTCGGCATAAGGTGCAAACCGCACCGCCTTTATGTTTTGGTACATCGAGGCTCTGTTTTGTTCTACGATGGCATGGAATATCCTATCCGAATGAAAATGTTGGTAGAAGGGTTCGGATTGGCAATTTTTGCTGGGCTGGTGCTGAACTGACTAGCAAGGGTTAGGAGGTTTAACATTGCATGGGTCAGTGGAGGAGAATAGGTTTTCATCTTTTATCCTTTGGAGAATCAGAGTATATAAGGTCGAGTTTATCATAATATTCCCTATTTTGAAAAACGTTGAAGTCTATTCCAGTCTGTGTTCTGAAGGAGGAGCATAAGCCAATTTGAGTGGGAATTGCATCGATCAAGTACTCTGTGGAATGACAATCTCTTGCCGTGTCATGTCGAACAAAGTGACGCCCGAACGTCCTTTCGAACGCAGTGAGAAACCTTGGGAAAATATTCCTCACTCACTGTCGCTCGTTCGGAATGACAGGGGAGAAGCGCTGCGCTCGTTCGAAATGACAAGGGGATGGAAGTCGTTGCTCTCTATCGGAGTGATATGGGGTTGAAGTAGGTGTGCTGCCGATGAGCACTGGCAGGGTAGACATTCTCGTCCGTATAGAATTTTGAGGAGTCCTCTCTCTATTGCTTAGGTATGAGACCGCTAGTGATAGAATTCTGATACAATTAAGTTGTACCCCCGTAAGTGACGTGGGTGAATTTCTCCCTGCTGGGTATTGAGATCGCTGTGTGGAAAGGCGTTAAATGCCGATCATCACTTTGACGACCGATTTTGGATTAAGAGACAGCCATGTTGGCGCGATGAAAGGGGTGATTTGGAAAATCGCCCCGCAGGTGCAGATTGCGGATATCACACATCTGGTCTCCCCTCAAAACATCCAAGAAGCAGCACTCTTGATCCGCCGCGCAGTGCCTTATTATCCTGCTGGGTCGATTCATGTCGTAGTTGTGGATCCAGGCGTTGGCACGGCGCGACGCCCTATTGCCGGCCGTCTAGGCGATCAGTTCGTTGTTGGTCCAGATAACGGTGTTTTCACAGCCTTGATAGAATACTATGAAAGTTTGGGCAAACCAACTGAATTTGTGCACCTCAACCGCCCTAACTTCTGGCTTCCCAAGGTCAGTTATGTCTTCCACGGGCGGGATATCTTTGCGCCAGTAGCTGCCCGTCTTGCCTATGGGGTGCCACTTTTCAACCTTGGCGAATCGATTACGGATGTGGTGCGCTTGCATCTCCCTCGACCGCTTGCAATCGCCGAGGGTTTGAGGGGGGAGGTCATTCACGTTGACCACTTTGGGAACATCTATACCAATATTATGCGTGAGGATGTTGCTGAGCGACAGGTACGGAAGGTGCTCCTAGCTGGCACTTTCCTGACCGATTTCGTCAATACTTTCGGTGAACGAGAGCCGGGCTGCTTGGTTAGCCTCTTCGGCAGCAGTGATCATCTCTTGGTCTGCGAGGTAAATGGCAATGCTGCCCGGCGGCTGGGGGTAAAGGTGGGTGATCCAGTGGATGTGCATTTGGAATAGCTTTATCTGGCTATGACTGATCCCCTCGTCTGGGTAAACGATCTAACCTTTCGCTACCGCGACCGCCCGGAGCCGGCGATTCGAAACATCACTTTCGAAGCACGGGCAGGCGAATTGTTTTTGTTGGCCGGGGCAAGCGGCTGTGGTAAAACT
>CAKZNJ010000444.1 GCA_937129505.1 uncultured Anaerolineae bacterium
ATTAATGATTCCCAATTCAGGATGTAACAACAGTCGCCAGATCGTCCCAACTGTAATCGGCGGCATGAGCATCGGAATCAATAAGATCAACAGATAAAAATCCCTCCCCTTGATCCGCTTGTTATTGAGTAAGAGAGCTAAGCCAAAACCAATAAGGAATTCCAGAACCACTACACTGATCGTCAATACGATCGTGTTGCGTGTTGCGCCGATCAATAATTGGTCGCTGAAAATTTGGGTGTAATTTCCGAGGTTGTACCCCCTGATCCCGCCGCGGCTCAAAATGTAATCGTGCAAGCTGACATAAAACGCATAAAGCAAAGGAAAGCCAACTACCAGCCAAATGCCGATTATTGCCGGAATGACAAGTTGTATGCGCAGCTTTCGATCTGTGCGAAGGATCGGCTGAGTAAGCGTTGTTTTTGGTGGTGACTTTGCTAGTTCGGCCATTTTCTGCTATTTAGGCGTAGAGGCACTGGCTTTCTTGCCGCCAGTGCCCCTTAAATCTTTCCTGGTTAATCAACCAGTCCCTTTAACACTTCAGCGACTTCGTTGAGGGCGTCAACAACCGTTTTAGAGCCTGCCACCGCTTCAGAAATTACCCGGCCAAGTTCCTCGACTACCTGCGGACTACGGCTCATAATTGGGAAGGGAATTGCCTCTCCCACGATTTGCTCAACCTCCTTGTAATGAGGATACTTTGCCAGCACATCCGCATCCTCAAAAACATCCGCTCGTGCTGGCGCGCCACCCAACAGAGCCCTTTCCTTAGCGATCTCAAAAGACTCAACCCATTCGATAAACGCCCAAGCTGCCTCGGGGTTAGGCGAGGAGACCGGGATCGCCCATCCCCAACCACCGAGTAAACCTTTGCCGCCAGGCACTCGCACCACTTTGCATTTATCCACCACTTGCGATTTCTCTGGATCATTAAGCTGGGGAAGCATCCAGTTGAAAGTGATGTAGCTAAAGGCTTGGCCTTGCGCCATGGTTGAGAAGGCTTCATCAAAACCGTAGGCAGGAGCCCCAGGCGGAGCAGCGTTCTTCATGGCATCGACATACAACGTAAGGGCTTTGACGCCTGCTTCGTTATTGATGGTGACATTCCAGTTTTCGTCGTAGATTCGTCCACCAGCACTGTAGAGATAGTTGAGGAATTCCATTGTCGTTGGATCAGGGCGTAAGCCCATCATCGATGAACCATAAAGGTCTATTTGCCCATCACCATTGGTGTCGCGAGTCATGAATTTCGCCAGCTCAACATACTCCTCCGGGCTAGTTGGCAGAGCCAGATCTTTGCCAAATTTCTGCTTATATTCCTCCTGAATCGCCGGATCGTTGAGCAAGTCATCGCGGTAGATCAATGCCATGGCGTAGTTATAGAAGGGGATCATGTAGGTTTTGCCATGCAAGCGCCCTACCATCTCCACCATCGAGGGCAAATAGTCATTCAAATCGATGGTTTGGCTCTTCGCAACCATGTCGTCCAATTCCATCAACCAACCCGCATTGACAAACTCGCCCACCCAGTAATTATCTACGACAATTACATCGTAAGAGCCGGCACCTTCTGGAGCAATTAGTTGGGGGACAAGCTTCTCATGCATCAAGGCGTAGTTCAAGACTTCGATATTAACCGTCATGCCCGTTGCCTCTTGGAACTTGGGCAAAACGGCTTGGACAAACTCAGTGTCCGGCACGCCTTCCATCATGATATTGATCGTCACCCCTTCAAAAGGTTTGGCTGCGGGAGCCTCAGGCGGTTGGGCTGGCTCACCCGCAGCAGGGGCTTCGGTGGCAGATGGCGCTTGGGGCGCGGCTGGCGATTCGGTTGCCCGCGGAGCACATGCCCCAAGCAAAAGAGCCATCATCACCCCAAGACTCAAGAAAAGACGAATTAACTGTCTGTTCATTACTCTTCTCTCCTTTCTAGCATGTAACGTTTTAAGGGTTAGCATCTACCCCAAATAGACGCTCAACAACAACGGACTCCCGATATAAGACTATACTGATTCTCATCTGCTCCTTTCTACGGCTCTATTTAATCGAGCCAAAGGTCAAGTTACGCACCAACGACTTTTGGATAACCCAGGTTAGGACGATCACTGGCAAGATAACCAAAAAAGTCGCCGCAGACACCGCCCCAATCTGCACCCCTTGCTGAGTCCACAGGCTGGCGATTGCCACCGGCAAGGTGCGCGTTTCTCTGCCGGTGAGGATCAGAGCAAACAAAAACTCGTTCCAGTTCAAGATGAAATTGAAAACGCCGGCAGCTAATAACCCCGGCAAGGAAACAGGGATGGTCACACGCAAAAAGGCTTGCACTCGGGAACAGCCATCGATCATCGCTGCCTCTTCGAGGTCAACGGGGATGCTCTGGAAAAATCCAATCAAGATCCAAACCGTATAGGGCAGGTTGAACGAAAGATAGGCGAGGATCAAACCTAAACGCGAATCCCAAAGATGAAAGATGCGCGCTAACAAAAAAATTGGAATGACCAGCGTGATTGGCGGCAACATCTGGGTACTTAACATGCTCAAGCGCAAAATTGGATCGCCGGTTCTGAAACGAGCAATCGAATACGCAGCTAAAGAACCAATCGCCAATGCCACAAGGCTCGCCGCAGCAGACACCAAGAGGCTGTTGTAGAAATACTGTTGAAAGGGGTATTTTTCAAAGATGATGCGATAATTTTCCAACGTGGGGGTGAAAAACCAAACCGGAGGGATCTTATAGGCGATAAGACGGTTGGCAAAAGAGGTGCGCATCACCCATAAGATGGGCAATAAAATCACCAACGAGGCAGCGATCAAAATCAGATGCCGAATCACCAATCCCAAATTGCGACGCAACCAATTCCATACTTTCATTTCTACCAGTTCATAAGATGCTAATCGAATAATCCTTCAAGGTTCGCTAAGGTGCGAAAGTGAGCCTTATTATCTTCATAGAGTTGACGATATAAACCAAATAGCTTTTGATATTGTTGATGGTGGCTCATCTCAGGTTGGGTGACATGGCTAATGGTAATATACTTTTCGATTTCTGCCCAATCAGAAAAGGCGTTAACCCCCATACCGGCAACAAAGGCAGCGCCGAGGGAAGAGCCGGGGTGATGAGCCACTTCTTCTAAGGGATAGCCGATGACATCGGCTGTTATTTGGCGCCAAAGTTGGCTTCGCGCTCCGCCATTTGCCACCCGCACCCGCCGAATCTGCCAACCCCGCTCTTGCATCACCTGAATATGATGAAGAAAACCAAAAGAAATCCCTTCCAATATCGTGTGATAAAGGTGTGCGCGGGTATGCTGTAAGGTCAGGCCGAAAAACATGCCTCGCGCTAAGGGGTCAAAAATAGGCGTTTTCTCGCCGATAAAGTAGGGCAATAAGATCAAACCATCTGAACCCGGAGGAATACCTTCCGCTTGGCGGTCAAGATCAGGATAGTCAAGCTCTGGAGCGAACTGATTGCGAAACCATTTTATGATCGAGCCGCTCGAAGCCATACAGCCATTGATGAGGTATAGACCTGGAATGACATGATAGTCCAGAAAAAGGCGCTCATCAATCTCTAGACGGTCAAGAGAATATAGGATATCTCCTGCGCCGCCGAGTTTGACGAGTAGGTCGCCGTTCTCTTTCAAGCCCACCGAAAATGCCGAAGCGACATGATCTGCGCTGCCAGCCACGACAGGCGTGCCTTCCGACAAACCAGTTTGGCGGGCAGCTTCGGCGCTGACGCTACCGATCACGTCACTAGGTGAATGAACCGGCGGCAATTGATCCCGGCGGATGCGACTTAAAGCGAGTAACTCATCGTCCCAATCTCGGCGGTGCAGGTCAAAAAGGCCGCTCTCCAAAGCCCAGTTTTGTTCTAAAGTTGGTTGTCCAGTCAATCGATAATTGATGTAATCGTACGAACCCATCACCTGCCAAGTTTTCGCAAAGGCATCCGCCTCATTCTTTGCTAACCAAAGCAACTTGGGACCAATGCTCTGCTGGGTTATGGCAGAACCAGTTTTCAGGAAAACCAGCTTTTCGTCCACCTGGGACTTAAAGAAGTCAATTTCGAGATGAGACCTCGCGTCGTTCTGCTGGATCGAATAGCGCAGCGGCAAACCATCCTTGCCCACTAAGATAATGGTAGGCACCATGCCGCTCACACCGATGGCTAAGATTTCTTCCGCTTTCACCTGCGCTTTTTCTAAACAGATCGGGATGCCCTGACAGACATTCTGCCACCATTCGAGTGCGTCCTCTTCAGCAAAATTGGGTTGTGGGCTATATAACGTTGCAGGGAGAGAAACCTCCCCCTGCAAGTTGCCGTCTAAGTCGATGAGGATAATCTTCGTTGCAGTTGTGCCGATGTCAATACCAAGAAGAAATTTTCTTTTCATTTCAATAAATGTACAGATAAGCTATGCATTAAGTTTTTGGTCTGCTCGTATAAATCGCGGAAGAGGTGGTAATAAAACTCATACTGAGGGCTTACCTGCGGATCAGGGTTGATCTGTTCCTTTACCTTGACCCATTTTTTGATTTCTGTCAAGTCCTGAAACAGTCCGATCCCTCTACCGGCTAAGAAAGCATCGCCATAACTCGCCCCGATTTGTTCTGTCGGAACTTGTAGGGGAACCTGACACACATCAGCAACGATTTGAAGCCACAGAGGGTTCTTCGTACCACCGCCGACAGCTACAATCCGATTGGGAATGACGCCCTCTTCTCGCATGACCTCTAGATTATGGCGAATGCCGAAGGCAACCCCTTCTAAAATTGCTCGATACAGATCACCTCTGGTGTGCTTTAAGCTTAGGCCAAAGAGCAATCCTTTCGCATTGGGATCATGGAGAGGAGTGCGCTCTCCTTCAAAGTAGGGAAGCAAAATCAGCCCATTCGCTCCTGGCGGTGATTGGGTAGCCTGACTTGCCAACGAGGCAAACGCATTGACACCCGATCTGTTTTCTTCCTCCTTTTCCAATTGGGCAAATTGATCGCGGTACCAAGTCGTCAAGCTCCCCGAAGTGGACATCCCTCCTAGGAAGGCAAAGCTGCCCGCCTCCAGAAAATTTGAACTCCAAAAACGTTGAGTCGGGACAAGTTTTTCGGTCTTCATGATAAAGAAGATACTGCTGCCAAACATCAGCATCATATCGCCAAAATCAGCAACACCTGCGCTCAGCGCTTCGGCAGCTGCATCGGTGGTACCAGCGACTACAGGTGTGCCCGCAACCAAACCTGTTTGTTCCGCCGCTTCAGGAGTTACTTCGCCGACGATCTCACCGCTCCAATAGAGGGGTGGGAGACGATCAAGGGGAGTAATATAGGCGGCAATTTCAGCAATCCACTCTTTCTGATAAACGTTAAACATTGGGGCATAACCAGCCGCAGTATAAATGTCAATCGAAGGCTTTCCTGTAAGCTTATACACCAAATAGGCTTCGCTGGTCAGAAACCAGCGGGTTTTCTGAAAAACCTCTGGCTCATGGTTACGAATCCACAACACCTTAGGGCCCGAGGCTTGGGAGCTAAGATGCATCGCACAATGGGAAAAAATTTTCTCTCGACTGAGAGTTTCCTCTAAGTAACGTATTTCTTCCGAGGCTCGCGTATCAATTCCATAAAGGATACCTGGCCGCAGCGGATTACCTTCGTCATCAATTGGAAGTACACACGACCCAATAGCGCTGGTTCCGAGAGCTAGAATTTTCTGTGGTTGAATTCCTGTTTTTTTCAGCAAATTTTGAACGATCAGGACGAAATCATGCCACCATACTTTATCGGCATCTTGTTCAAAGTAACCCGGTTTAGGCATATCCATCCCATGAGGCACAGTATGACTGGCGACCAACTCTCCATCGGTGGTCACAATCACTCCTTTTGAGGAGTAAGTGCCTATATCTACACCAAGCAGATATCCCGGTCCCATCTTATCACCTCAAACTTAAGCCAAGAAAACCCCTTTTTCGTATACTTTCTTCCCATCCAAGCAAATTGCACCTTCTTGGCGCATATCTTTGACAATATCCCAATGGATTGCTGATTGGTTTGTCCCTCCCATCTGCGGATAGGCTCTGCCCATCGCAATATGGATCGTTCCACCGATCTTTTCATCGAGGAGAATATCTTTACAAAAGATAGATAGATAAGGATTTGTACCGATTGCGAATTCTCCAATCCGGCTGGCGCCCTCATCAGTACTTAAGATTGAGTGCAGGTAATCCTGATTGGTCGAAGCGGTCGCCTCAACCAGCTTTCCATGCTCCCACCGCAAGCAGATGTCGTGCATCAACCTACCGCCCAAAACGCCAGGGAAGTCAAACGTGATCACTCCATGGACGCTGCTTTCGACAGGAGAGGTAGCAATCTCTCCATCGGGCATATTCATGTGACCATCTGCCACTTCCCAAGTTCGTCCTTCCAGCGAAAATTCCAAGTCAGTTCCCCTGCCGACTACACGTAAATGAGAACCTTTGCTGAGAATCTCTGCCCAACGCCTCCATTCACGGCTTTCTTTTTGCCAATCCAACAGACAAGCATTGAAAAACATATCGGTTATGGTCTCTTCGTCAACGCCTGCCTGCTGAGCTAAAGCAGCGTTTGGCACCCGCAAAAGGCACCAACGGGTCTTTTGCCAGCGCAGTGTTGAAACTTTCCCAAGCGTCTTTCTCCAGCGGGCAACCCGCTCCGCTGGAATGTCCCAAAAGACATCCAAGTTATATGCCCCCCGTAAGCCAAAGTATACATCAGCCCATTCCATCCCATAGGCTTCAATCTCCGGCAACCAATCAATTTGGGCGTCATTGCCGTACTTCAATAAAAGACGATTGAGCTCTTCAGATAGAAACTGCACTTGAACGAAAGCGCCCGCTTCAACACAAGCCCGATAGAGCGAATAGACCAAAGGATAGGTGTCCTTTTCGCCATAAGCGATCATGACTTTTTCGCCCGGTTTGACCTTCATCGAATAATTTGCCAAGAGATTCGCAAGCTGATCCCAACGTTTATCCATGCAACTCTATCCTTTCGACGCCTTCAATCTAGTGAGGTAATTGATGATAAAAATAATGATCAATAAAACTCCCCAAGCAAAATCTTTGAAGAACGAACTGCCGCGAATGCCAGCCAGCATCATGGTAAATCCAGACGAAAGCACTTGCAATATCAAGACAGCAATAAAGACATCTATCACACTGCCAAAACCCGGCACTACGCCCGCCAGTACGGCGATCAAGATGGTGAGCAGAACATAGGTTGTTGTCCCATATTCGTAAGCAGCCGACATGGTCCTCCCCATAATCAGCACGCCGGTGATCGAGGAGAGGACACCGCTTAGAGCGTATACTTGCAGCAGCACCCGACGGGTATCAATGCCGGTAAAATTTGCCGCCGTCGGATTCGTCCCTAACATGCGCACCTTAAACCCAAAAGAGGTTCGAGTAAGCAAAACATACATAAAAACCGTAAGAACAAAAAAGATTACGAAAGGAATGGGAACACCCACCAAGCTCTTACTTCCAATGATCGAAACCTGTTCTGGGAATCCCGTAACCGTAGCGCCGCCAGTCAAGCCAGTCGAAATACCCGTAAAAAAGGTCATTGTTGCCAAGGTCGCTAAAATCGGTGGAACGCGAATGTAGCCAATTAGAAAACCGTTTAAAAGTCCGCTGATCAAGCCCACCAAAAGCACAATTAGCATCGCAATAACGAGTGAAACCCAAATTTGAAAGTCGCTTGCCTCTTTTGGAACAAATCTGACCAAATATAAACCAGCTAATACCGCTGCCATATTCGAGGTGGCGTTCACCGAGAGGTTAATGCCACCGGTCAATATTGTGATCATCATGGCAAGGGAAAGCACCCCTATTTCTGGCAATTGAAATCCCATCGACGTGATGTTTCGAGTGGTTAAAAACTTCCTTTCAGTTGTCGCAAAGAAGGTAAATAGAACAATAAAGACAATGACTAAGAGAATCGTTTGGCGGTTACGGCTAATCCACTTGAAAAAGGAGGCAATCTGCCGCAATATATTTGATTGTTGCGTATTCGCTTCTGCTTTCATAAGGATTCCATGTATCGTTTAGGATTGAATAACCCGACCCAAGCGCCTTGCTCTGAGGGTGCGCAACGAGGGGATAGCTGTAAAGAGAATCAAGATGATTCCCAGAACCAAACGTTGCCACTCCACTTGGATACCGGTCAGGATGAGCGCTCGATTGATGAGCTGAATGAGCAAAACGCCCAATGTCGTACCAATCACCGAGCCGCTTCCTCCCGTAATCGCTGCCCCTCCTAAAATAATTGCAGCAAGCACATCCAAAGGCTGGGTAATGAACAAAACAGGGTTGAAATAGCGGCTCAAAAAGCCCTGGGTGACGCCTGCGATGGCTGAGAAAGTCCCCATAATGATAAACAGCACCAATTGAATACGGTTGACATTGAAACCAGTACGGATGGCAACCTCACGATTTCCACCCATGGCATAGACACCTCGTCCGAGTGTCGTATATTTGAGCAACCACCAGATGAATAAACCTAGGACAACTACATATAGAAAAGACTCATGTAAACCTGTTGTGCCCACATTGGGATCTTGCGCAGTAATCAAGAAACGGGCATAGTATCCAACTGTCCCTGGGGGTAAATCAAAGTTTGCTGTCGCTCCAATAAAAAACAAGGTAAATCCATACCACATCGTAAAGGTTGCTAGGCTAACATCAAATACAGGTAACTTAAAGCGAGTTACCAATACGCCGTTAAGCAAACCAGCTAAAGCCCCTAGAAGACATCCCAGGATAAAGTAGATAAGGATCCCCCCTTGGTAACCCCGGCCGATGAGAAACATATGCACTGTATAAGAGGACATCGCCGCGATAGCGACAAAAGAAATGTCGATTCCTCCAGCGATGATGATCGGCAGGAGACCATAAGCCATGATGAAATATACAATCGAAGCGCGGATAATATCAAAAACCGTGGCAACCGAATAAAACGCCGGATTGATCCAACCGATAATGAGCGATAGCACAACCAAGATGACGAAGATAACAAACTCATTGGAACGCACAATTTTATTCAACATTCGATTCCTCTGCACAGATACACTTACAACTTATATCGTCTCGGCAATCAGAGCTGTATTGAGTTGTTCTTCGGAAAGATCTGTCCGTTGGAATTCTTCCACAATTCTCCCATTTCGCATCAGCAAAATGCGATGACAGGTTTGGAGCAATTCGGGCAAATCATCCGAAATTAGCAGAATGCCAATGCCTTGCGCGGCAATCTCTCGAATCAATTGATGAATTTCAGCTTTTGAGCCTACATCAACGCCCACTGTCGGCCCATTTAAAATTAGGATCTTCGGTTGACTGGCAAGCCATTTAGCCAAGACGACCCGCTGTTGATTACCTCCCGACAAACTTTCGACCGGTAATTCACTGGAAGGTGTTTTAATCTCCAGCTGCTTAATCCATCGAGAAACGGTCTGTTGAGCTTGTTTGGCGTTTACAAAACTCAAGGAGGACGCTAAGTGGTCGATGATGGTAGCAAGTAAATTATTTCCGATCGATTGCGGTAAAAACAGGCCTTGGTTTACCCGATCATCTGGGACATAGGCGATCCCATTTTTCAAGGCATCTCCGATTTGGCGAATTTTCACTTCTTTGCCTTCAATGAAGATTTTGCCTTCATCGGCCGGCAACTCCCCAAAGAGGCTGAGGGCGAGTTCCGTTCGTCCCGAGCCAAGCAAACCAGTAATGCCTAATATCTCTTTGGGCATCAGCTCAAAAGAAACATCCGCAAAAATGCCTCGAAGGCTGAGTTTCTCAACTTTCAACAAAGGTGTTTGTACCTTTTCGGTCTCAGGGAGAACAACTTGTGTGGTATCAATCTCCCTGCCGGTCATATAAAATTCCATCGTCTTGATATCCAGACCCTTCGCATCTTGATCCATGACCTTTTTACCGTTGCGGAAGATGACCGTTCGATCGGCGATCTCTACCACTTCATTTAGCTTGTGGCTCACAAACAGAGTGGATATACCCTGTTCCTTAAGGTCATGGATCACGCGAAAGAGGGCATCGATTTCTTTGCGGGTTAATGCCGTTGTCGGCTCATCCATAATGATGATGCGAGCTTCGGCAAGAATAGCCTTGATAATAGCTATCAACTGACGATCAGCTGTCGAGAGGGTTCCCACAATCGCATCCAAAGGCAGCGAAACGTTGACTTTTCGCAATCCATCCTGAGCGATGGAATAAATTTCCTTCCAATTAACTAATTTTTTGCCTGCAGCAAGTTGTTCATTGATGGCAATATTTTCTGCAACGGTTAGATTAGGAAACAGAGAAAAGTCTTGATAGATAACTTGAATCCCTTCACGAATCGCTTCAATAGGAGTAAGTTTCTTGTAATGGTGACCATTAATATAAATGTCTCCTTCATCTGGCGTATAAACGCCGGAGATAATCTTGATCATGGTCGATTTGCCCGATCCATTTTCACCTACCAGACAACAAGTTTCACCCTTATAGATGGATAAACTGACGTCATCCAACGCAATAACTCCCCCAAAATGCTTACTGATGTGCTCTACACGTAAGACTTCCTCTGCCATGAGATTATTCCGCTTTTGAATTGATTATAAAGCTTTTTGAAAGTAAAGATGGACGGCTGAAAGACCCAGCCGTCCACTCAGATAGGGATAATTAGAAGGGGTACTCATCCATGTTGTTGGCATCCATCTTGATCCAGGCTGCGCCATAGATGACCGGCACACCGTTTGAACCAAGGAGAAGTTTGATCGCTTCATAGCCGGGCACGCCGAGATCCATACCATCCACGATTTGCTCGCCCTTCAACACCTTGTAGGCAACAACATTGCAAGCATAGCCAGCGGTTGCTGGATCCCAAGCCATCGCTAGGTCAACCGCACCGGTCTTGAGAAGCTCGCCTGCATAAGAGGGGATGCTGGTTCCTACCACAGCGATTTGATCTTGCAAGCCTGCTTCCTCAATTGCTCTACCCGCACCGACAACATCGCCAGCCGCAGAGCCGAGGACGCCCTTGATATCCGGATGTGTCTTGAGGATATCCTTCATGGTGTTATAGGCAACTTCCTGATCCTCTTTCGACTCATACTTTCCAATGAACTCGAGATTGGGGTAGTTCTTCTCGGCATACGCCTTGGCGCAGTCCTGCCACTCGTTGTGCGAAGCATTGGTTAGTGAGCCCACAAATTGGATGTATTTACCCGACTCACCCATGCGGGCTACCACTTCCTTCATCATTTCCTCGCCGTACGAGCAGTTATCAAAAGCCTCGACATCATAATGCAAAGTGCCTTCCTTGGCAGTCGCTGCTTCATGTCCGACAACAATGATGCCTGCGTCCATCGCTTTCTTTTGAGCTGGTTCGTTCTCGGGGACACCATAGGGGACATTGCAGATTGCATCGACGCCCTGAGCAATTAGGTTTTCAATCATCGCAACCTGAGCGGCAGAGTCAACTTGCGAAGGTCCATCCATGAAGGCTGTGACGTTGTAATCTTTGCCGAATTGAAGCACACCCTCTTCGAGCCGCTTGAACCAGTTGAAGGCAATCGATTTGACGACAGTGGCAAAGACCAATTCTTCTTCGGCTTCGGGTTCAGCAGGTTCTTGAGCAGGGGGAGCCTCGGTTGCTGCAGGGGCTTCAGTTGCTGCTGGTTTTTGGGGCTCAGCCGGCGGTTCCTGCGGGGCAGGCTGAGGAGCACAGGAAACCACCATTGCCAAGATGACTAGTACAGACAGTAAAGACAGGGCTTTTCTCATTTTGCACTCCTTTTATTGATAGATTGATATGGTTGATAGACTGAAACTTGGTAGAAGATTGAGAATAGTTACTACTCTAGTTTCTTCATCATCACCTCCTCTTTATACAAATCTTCATCTTTTGAGGTCGCCAAAATAACCTCAATCTCCAATTTGCGCAAGCGGGAAACCCACTCTGTGTCTAACGTCCCATCGGTGATCAAGGTGTTAATGATGCTTAGCGGCGCAATCGCCGTAAAGGCAATCCTTCCAAACTTGCTGGCATCGGCAA
>CAKZNJ010000445.1 GCA_937129505.1 uncultured Anaerolineae bacterium
CTTTGTGGGAGCATCTCGGTTCGTCGTCTGCTGAGAGCACCAAGAATGATCTCACTCCCTCTTGTGGGTCTAAAATTTACTCCCACTCGATGGTAGCTGGCGGTTTGCTGGTGATGTCATAGACAACCCGGTTAACGCCCTTGACCTCGTTGACGATGCGGTTTGAAACCCGAGCTAAGAGATCAGGGGGGATCCTTGCCCAATCGGCGGTCATAAAATCCTCGGTGGTCACTGCCCGTAGCGCTACAGTTTCCTGATAGGTGCGTTGGTCGCCCATGACTCCAACCGATTGCACAGGTAAAAGAACCGCAAAAGCTTGGGCAGTGCCTTCTAATTGGTCATCCGTATAGCGCAGGCGCAGGTAGCCCGCTTTGTGCAATTCCTCCGTGAAGATAGCGTCAGCTTGGCGCAAGATTGCCAGCCGCTCGGCGGTCACCTCCCCTAGGCAACGCACTGCCAAGCCTGGACCGGGAAAGGGTTGCCGCCAGACGATTTCGGGGGGTAAACCCAACGCTTCTCCCACAATGCGCACTTCATCCTTGAAGAGATAGCGCAACGGTTCAACCAGTTGAAATTGCATGTCGGGGGGAAGCCCTCCTACGTTGTGGTGAGTTTTGATGCGTTGAGCTTGGGCGCGATCGGGGGCGCTTGATTCGACAACATCGGGATAAATTGTCCCTTGCACCAAGAAAGGCGGCATTCCAACCTGACGGGCTTGAGCTTCAAAGATGCGGATAAACGTCTCGCCGATGATCTGACGCTTGCGCTCCGGATCGGTGATTCCCTTCAATGCTCCGAGGAAGATTTCGGAGGCTTCGACAACGAGCAATTCGACCCCTAAATGGGTTTGGAGAGCCTCGCGCACCTGTTTGGCTTCTCCCTGACGGAGCAAGCCGGTGTCGACAAACACGGCGATGAGTTGGTCGCCGACGGCGCGTTGCACCATGGCGGTTGCTACGGTGGAGTCGACACCGCCGCTGACAGCGGATAGCACTCGTTCCGTCCCTACTTGCTGGCGGACGCGTTGGATTGTCTGGTCAATAATTGAAGCCGGCGTCCATTGCGGCTTTGCACCGCAGATTTCGAGGGCGAATTGGCGCAGCATGGCTGTGCCGTGCGGGGTATGGCGCACTTCGGGGTGAAACTGAACGGCGTAATAGCAACGTTGAAAGTCCGCCATGGCAGCGATTGGGGAACGTTCGCTGGATGCGATGGCAACAAAGCCAGGCGGTAGCTCTTCGATGCGGTCGCCGTGCGACATCCAGACTTGTTCTTCAGCGCCGATGAGCGGATTAGACTGCAGCGGCCAAAGGCGCGCAAAGCCGTACTCGCGCTGTGGCGCCGGATTTACCCGCCCCCCTAGTTGGTGGGCGAGAGCTTGCATTCCGTAACAGATGCCCAGAATAGGTACACCGCTTTCAAAGACATATTCTGGAATGTACGGTGAATTCTCCTCATAGACCGACGCTGGCCCGCCAGAAAGGATGAAGCCTTTGGGCTGCAAGCCTAATACTTGTTCGGCGGGAGCGTTCCAAGGGAGCAATTCACAGTAAACTTGGCACTCACGCACCCGCCGAGCGATGAGTTGGGAAGTCTGAGACCCAAAATCGAGGACGACCAAACTGTCCATTCTTAATCTTCGAAGATGATGCTGTTCCCTTGCATGGAACGAATCCGGGCTAGGCTTTCGATGGGGACATTCAAATATGCTAAGGCTTGTCGCCCCCCTTCAAAGGTTTTTTCAATCAGCGCCCCAACGCCAACGATTTTAGCGCCTGCCGACTCGGCCAGCCGGATTAAGCCCAAGATGGTCGCGCCGGTAGCGAGAAAGTCATCGATGATCAAAACCCGTTCGCCGCCGGCGAGGTATTCGGGGGAGATGATCAGCTCAACCGTTCGCCCTTTGGTATGCGAAGGGGTGAGGGTGAGATAAACTTGGTCGGGCATGGTGATGGGTTTGTGTTTTCGGGCATAAACTACTGGGATGCCTAGGTGCAAAGCAGTGGTTAGAGCCGGTGCAATGCCTGAGATTTCAGCGGTTAACACTTTCGTGGCACCCACCCCTTGAAACCGCCGCGCCAGCTCTTTGCCGCACTCGTCCATTAACTGCGCGTCCACTTGATGATTGATAAAACTATCGACTTTGAGAATGCCGTTACCCAAATTGCGCCCCTCTTTTAGAATTCTTTGCTTTAAGACTTCCATCATGGACCTCCGAAATAAATGTGAAGAGTGAATGAGACCTAGACGTCCCACCTAGTCTATCGCGGGTGGGGTTAAGTCCACTTAAGTCCGTGCTTGCTTAGCGCGGACAGGTATGCAAACTGTTGAGCAGAGAGGCTTTTTCATCTCGTTAGCTCATCCGTCTTTTGACTGCTTCTGGCAAAGAATGTTGACCTTGCTGGATTGGCAAAAACTGTTATGGCGCATAAAGAATGCTCTCGTGCCTGTTCGAAAAGAATCTAGCTTGTGGCGATTGATGAACTGCTGGTGTGAATTCCAATGCGGAATTGCCGGAGTGTGAAAGATTGGGGTTATTTTACCAGAGATGGACTAGGGCTGTTGGTCAAAGAAGGGATGTTTTTGGAAACTGGAATGTGGTTTAGCAAAAGCAATTGGCGAAAAATCGCTTCGAGTTGACGCTGCTTCAATCTTCATTTACAATCTAACTGAAAATTTTTGGATTCGATCCGATATTAATCGGTTTAGGTATGGATAAAGGAGCTTTTGGATGGCAAAATATCCCTTCCCCTCGAAACGTGCAGCCATTTATCGGGACGTTCCCGACGAGCAGTGGTACAACTGGCGCTGGCAATTGAGCCACCGTCTGAATACCGCAGAGGAAATCGGTCAAGTTATCCCGCTGACTGAAAGTGAGCGCAAAGCGCTCAATGCCCCGAACCTCTTTCGCGTTGATATCACCCCTTATTTTATCTCCTTAATTGACCCACAAGACCCAGATGATCCCATTCGCAAGCAGGTCATTCCCACGGCAGCCGAAATGGTACCTTTCACAGCGATGATGGAGGACTCCCTTGCTGAGGATCGACATTCGCCGGTGCCAGGGTTGGTGCATCGCTATCCTGATCGCGTCTTAATGCTAGTGACCACGCAGTGTGCGAGCTATTGCCGCTATTGTACGCGCTCGCGCATTGTGGGTGATCCCAGTGCTACTTTTTCGCGCAGTGAATTTGAGATGCAATTAGAGTACATTCGCCACACCCCTCAAGTTCGGGATGTGTTGCTTTCGGGAGGGGATCCCCTTGTTCTCGCCCCGAAAATACTCGAAGAGATTCTCAGCCGCCTGCGTGAGATTGAGCATATCGAAATCGTGCGCATTGGCACCCGCGTGCCGGTCTTTTTGCCTATGCGAGTCACCGATGAACTGTGTGATATGTTGCAGAAATATCATCCCTTGTGGATGAACATCCATGTCAACACTCCGAATGAGATTACCAAAGAGCTGGAAGAGGCTTGCGATAAGCTCACCCGAGCCGGGATCCCCTTGGGCAATCAAGCGGTTTTGCTAGCCGGCGTGAATGACAATGTGGATGTCCAACGTCAGTTAGTACATGATTTGGTTAGAATTCGGGTGAGGCCCTATTATCTCTATCAATGTGATTTAGTCGAAGGCGCAGGGCACTTTCGCACTCCGGTCGGTAAAGGGATTGAGATTATGGAAGGGCTGCGGGGGCATACCTCCGGGTACGCAGTGCACCAATACATCATCGATGCCCCTGGCGGAGGGGGCAAAATTCCCGTGATGCCCAATTACCTGCTCAGCTATTCGGATCATAAGGTGGTTCTACGCAACTACGAGGGCTATATCACCACCTATGAAGAACCTGTGGATTACCTACCCGAAAAGGCTGCAAAATTCAAAGGGCTAAAGCGCCCTGAACCTGGTCAGAGCGGTGTGCATGGTTTGTTACAGGGTGAAGAGATGTTTATCAAGCCCGAAGGATTCGACGAAGTTCATGATCGTCAGGGTATCCAACATCGCTTGAAAGACGAGAAAAAGTGGCAACCGTTGGGCATTGGCAGTGGTAGCTCTGAAACTCACGAGAGTTAAGAGCCTATGTGCTGGGAAGGGTTTGAATAGCCTTTTTCTAAAAAAGACGTACGTTCAAGCAGGGTTCAACGCTGATCCGCTTCTCTACGACAGAGCTTTTATTGCTTCTTTTTACTCAAATCGCTCTTGACAGGGCGGGGCTTTTGCGGATAATAAGGCTATTCATTCAAATCTGAATAGGCGATGACAGAGGAAAGTACGCTTGAGGCAGCCAACAGGGCGCGGTGGGCGAAGACTGAGACCCACCGTTGGTGAAATCGAGCCGAAGTTCCCTCTCGAGCTTTGCGGGTGAACGCGCTGCAAGCAAGTAATCCGTAACGCCCCCTCGGCGTTATCTAGAGACACATTGGGCGGTAAGTTTTTCTAGTGGCTCGCCGCCGATGTGACAGAGAGGCTTGTGAGAGCAAGCAATACGGGGTGGTACCGCGGGAAACTTCATCTCGTCCCTGATCGGACGAGATGTTTTATTTTTGGAGGTTTGCATGCTGGATCAGCTCAATGAGATAGAACAAGGGGCATTGACCGCGCTTCAACAAATTGACGATGAGCAAGCTTTGGAGAGTTGGCGGGTGAACCATTTGGGGCGTAATTCACCCTTGATGCGCGTCTTCGATGGCTTAGGGGGCCTGCCAAAAGAAGAGCGACCGCAAATTGGCCGTCGCGCCAATGAGGTCAAACGCGCTCTTGAGGAAGCCTATCAGCAAAAGGTCGAGGCGCTGCGTCAGCAGGTTTTACAACAAGCACTGCAAAGCGAGCAGTTGGATGTGACGTTGCCGGGCAGGCCGCTCATCCATGGGCGTTTGCATCCCCTCAATCAAACCTTGCGGCGCATTTTTGCCATCTTTGCCGAGATGGGCTTTCAGATTTATCGCTCGCGAGATATTGAAAGCGATGAATATAACTTCCAGCTTTTGAACTTCCCCCCCCATCACCCGGCGCGGGAAATGCAGGATTCGTTCTATGTGGATCTACCCCATCCGCCCGATAATCCAATTTTGTTTCGCACGCACACCTCGCCGGGGCAAATCCGGGCGATGCGGGAGTTTGCAGCTCAAAACCCTGCCGATCCGCCGCCGGTGCGCATTGTTTTGCCCGGCATGTGTGCCCGCTATGAACAGATTACTGCCCGTTCCGAGATTCAATTTCAGCAGGTGGAAGGATTGGCAGTCGGAAAAGCAATTACCTTTAGCGATCTGAAAGGTACGCTCAGCGACTTTGCCCAAAGAATGTTCGGTGTGGGGGTGCGCAGTCGTTTTCGGGCTTCCCACTTCCCTTTTACTGAGCCTAGTGCTGAAATGGATATCGAATGCTTTGTATGCGGTGGGGCGGGTTGTGCGGTTTGTAAACGCAGTGGATGGCTCGAAATTCTCGGTTGCGGCATGGTTCACCCCGTAGTCTTAGAAAATGGTGGATATGACCCCCGGCGTTATACTGGCTTTGCTTTCGGCATGGGTGTGGAACGCATCACCATGCTGCGCTATGGAATTGAAGACATCCGCTATTTCTACGCCAATGACCTTCGTTTTTTGGAGCAATTTGTATGAAAGTACCCATTTCCTGGCTTAAAGAATTTGTCGAACTCCCGATGCCATTGGAGATGTTAGCCCATGAGCTAACCATGGCAGGCTTGGAAGTTGAGGAAATTCGCTATGTCGGCTTGCCCATGCCAAAATCCTCTGCGGGGGGAGGGCAAGAAATTAAGATCAGTGGTCTGGAGTGGGATGCGGATAAGATTGTGGTGGGGGCAATCCTAGAGGTTAACCCTCATCCCAATGCGGATCGATTGGTGCTCTGTCAGTTGGATGATGGCAAGACCATTCACACCGTTTTGACCGGCGCTCCTAACCTCTTCCCCTTCAAAGGCAAAGGTGCCCTTGAAAAACCCATCAAGGTTGCTTACGCAAAGGAGGGAGCGCGCATTTACGATGGACATCAGGCGGGCCAAGTCTTAACCACCCTCAAACGCGCCAAAATCCGCGGGGTTGAGTCTTATTCAATGGCTTGCTCAGAAAAAGAACTGGGCATTTCTGATGATCATGAAGGAATTATCTTTCTCGATGAGGATGCGCCGGTGGGAATGCCGCTGGTGGATTATATGGGAGATGCCGTTCTGGACATAGCCATTACCCCAAATATTGCTCGCACAGCCAGTATCTATGGGGTGGCGCGTGAAGTGGCAGCAATCACTCGCCAAGCGTTACGCCCTCCTTCCTTAGAAGTTGTCATGAGCGGTGCTTCGATTGCTGGGCGAGTGAGCATCCAGATTGAAGACCCTGACCTAAATCCCCGTTTTATGCTGGCATTGATTGAAGGGGTGGAGATCCGTCCTAGTCCATATCAGATTCAAAGGCGTTTGCGCTTGGCTGGCATGCGCCCAATTAACAACATTGTTGATGCGACCAACTATGCGATGTTGGAGTTGGGGGAGCCTTTGCATGCCTTTGATTATGATAAGCTGGTGAAACGAGCGGATGGCAAACCGCCGCTGATTATCACTCGTCCCGCCCGGCAGGGTGAGCGCTTGGTTACGTTGGACAATGTCGAGCGCACATTGGATGATTTCAGCATATTGGTATGCGATAGCGCCGGACCTCTATCCATCGCCGGCGTGATGGGAGGGGCAGAGAGCGAAGTGGACGAGGCGAGTCGCAACATTCTTTTAGAAGCCGCAACATGGAACATGATCAATATTCGCCGCACGGTTTATGCGCAAAATTTACCTTCCGAAGCTGCCTATCGCTTCTCGCGCGGGGTACATCCGGCAATGGCTGAGCGGGGATTGTTGCGTTGTCTGGAATTGATGCGTCAATGGAGCGGTGGCATCGTTGCCCAAGGGGTGGTGGATGCTTATCCGAGACCTTATCAGCCGCCCCGGATCACGATTACAGCCGCCGAAGTAAAGCGCCAACTCGGTATCGCCTTGAGCGAGCACGAAATTTCGGAAATCTTGCGTAGACTTGAGTTTGAAGTCGTTCAGGATGGGGAACAATTGGTTGTCAAACCCCCTGATCATCGCCTGGACATCGGCGAGGGAGTGGTGGGAGTCGCAGACTTGATGGAAGAAATCGCTCGGATATATGGCTATGAACGTATCCCACCCACTCGCATCGCTGACGAATTGCCGCCGCAGCGTTCCGATCCGCTGCGCGAACGGGAAGAGGTCGTGCGAGATTTGCTGATCAACCTCGGCTTGCAAGAAGTGATCACATATCGCATGACCTCGGCGGAACGGGAAAGCCGCTTGCCTTTTGTGTTCAATCCACCGCTCGAGCTGGCAGAGCCGATCCGACTGAAAAATCCAATTGCCGCAGATCGATCGATTCTGCGTCAGAGCTTGCTCGTTAGTCTGATTGAAGCGGCGGAGCGCAATGCCCGCCTCCAACCCCGTTTGGCACTGTTTGAGATTGGAAGTGTGTATTGGCGTTCAGCGAGCGATTTGTTGCCCGACGAGCCGCTGCGCTTGGGTATTCTGCTCGGCGGACAGCGCAGCCTGCAGGGATGGCAAAGCGCCGATCTGGATTTGATGGATTTCTATGACTTAAAGGGGATTTTAGAGAGTTTATTTGCGGGTCTGCATCTGTCAAATCTCAGAATAGAAAGAACTCAACATGCTGCCTTTCATCCGGGCAAATGTGCAGCGATCTTTTTGGGTGAGCAATGGGTGGGATGTTTTGGGGAATTGCACCCTCTCGTTAAAGAGCGCTTTGAACTTCCGCCAGTCCCCATCGTGGCTACCGAAATCGATCTTGTCCCTGTGCTAGATGCAATTCCCGAACGGTATGAAGTTGAGGTTGTGCCAGCATATCCGCCGGTGTTAGAGGATATCGCCGTGATTGTGGATGAAGAGATAGCGGCTGAAAAAGTGGAAAGCTGTATATGGGCGGCGGGTGGAAAGACTCTGAGAGCAGTGCGCTTGTTCGATGTCTATCGCGGTGAGCAGATTGGCGTGGGCAAGAAGAGTCTCGCTTACAATCTGACCTATCAGGCCACGGATCGAACGCTCACAGATGAGGAAGCGGCGCAATTGCGCATGCGAATCGTACGGCGCTTGGAACAAGAACTGGGCGCCCGCTTGCGGAGTTGAGGAACTTAAGGGGGCTTGAATTAACTAGAGCGTTTATCGAGAAGTAGGTCGAATGCCAGCTCGACCTACTTCTCGACTTTATCGAAAGATCAGCGGGAAATAGTAGCGCAAGTCAGGGAAGCGGGCAACTTGCACAATTTGGGGGGCGTTGGGCGTTTGGGAGGCTAGGCGGTGTAGCGCTTCACCGTCCAAACCGCCGTTCTGGTGCAGAAACTCAAGATATTCGGTACTGGCAACCTGATAGTACAACGTAACTACTACGCGCGCAGTATTCTCCGGAACAGGAAAATCCGTCTCATCCCAATGCTGTCCGTCTTGGTAAGTTGCCCCCACTGGCCGTAAACCATCCTGATCGAACTTGGCATTGGTAAAACCCCGTGGCGGGATGCGATTATCTTTCAGCACTGTGTTATTGAGCAGAAAGTGGAAAGTATGTCCTGGATTCACTTGAAGCAGATCTGCTAATTCAGGTGTAACCCCTTGCAAAACTTCATAGATTTTCGTGTCCGCCGCGACTTGTCCGCTGTTGGGATCATAAGCGCCATATTCTTGAATCAGCGTACCCAATGAGTTATAGGCTCGCAGGTTAAGCCACATTCTGCGACCTTCCGGGTAACCGGTAGGCAATTTGTGACCTGTTTCATTAACCACCCTGACGCGCGCGATTTTATTGTTGGCCTGTTCAATCAGATCTACGGACATGGTTACGGCTTTGTTTAGAAACGTTTGGGTGGCGAGGATATTTTGTTCAAGATATAGGCGATCACTCAAGCCGTTCAATCGCCATTCACTATTGAGCAATAATTGCGGCAACCATGTATTCGCCCCCAGCAAATTGTGTGTCGGTAAGCAGCCGTTGTTCAAACAATCCCGTTCAAAAGGATTGAAACCGAGATCGGCGGCATAACCTTTGGCGCGGGTTAGGTGACAATCTTGGCAGGCGCGGACAATACCATCTGGTTTGTCTCCCGCAAATTGGGGGGCATACACACCCGCTTCAGTGGCGTAATCACTGTTCAGCCATTCGCTAAAGGTTGTCTCAATGGGGTAATAGGGGGGTGCATCGGCAGTCGCTTGTGCTGTGCCGCTGTTCGGCCAGTACTGTCTTCGCGAGGCATCCCAACTGAGCAGGGGGTTGAAAACGTTATGACAAGAGCCACATAATCGCGAGCGGGTGACCGCATCGTTGCTTTGCCCTAAGAAGTTTGTCCGATAAGCTGTATGATAGTTGAAATCACTGCCAAGCTCAAAAGGTCCGCGACGGTTATCGGAAGGGTCGACGATGAGCATGGCATTCCCAATGGCATTGGCGGGTATGGGGTGGGTTAGATGTTGGCGAATTAGAGCATCGATGGCGGATGCTTGGTCGGAACTTCCCAACGGTGGGAATGGATCGACTAAGCGATGACAAAGTTGACAAGATATGCCGTTGCGCAGGTCTTGAGCAGTCATCAACCTCCCGCTGGGGTCTGAGCTGTGTCCTTCAAACCAACCGTTGGGGATATGACAGCGTAGACAAAGCTCGCCAGATTGTGGCACCACGTTGTTTGAAGCTGCCAGAGCTGCCCACATGAGAGGATCGCGTCCAGCTTGGCTCATCACACTGCCCCGCCAGCTATCGTAAATCGGGGCAGAGTGACAGATGTCACAATCTGTCGAATCAAGCAATGGGGTTTGGAGTTGGTTGGGTTGCGTGCCGGGTAAAACAAAATCTGCACTGTTGGTGCTGAGTTGTGGACGGGGAACATAAACCGAGGTTGCTAGGCTAAGGGCAGGGGAGGAGTTTATGGTGAGATAAGCGGTGTTATTTTGGCTACCTAGAGTAGAGGGCTTAATCTGCGCTCGGTAACGAAGGGTCGTCACGCCGGGCGGCAGAGAACCACTCCATTTTAGCAAGGGAGGTTGGGAATCGTCGACTGTCCCGTTGCTGGCGCTAAAACTTCCCCACACATACGTCAGACTGGCTGGTAAAGTGTCTGTCAAGATCGCACCGGCAAAAGTTGCTTGAGTGTTGTTCTTCAGTTCGATCGTGTATGTGACCACTTCGTTGGGGTCTGCCCAAACACTGCTGACGATTTTTTGGGAGTCTTTAAGCGCATCACGATAATTTACAGGACCGCTCGGATCGGTTAGACGATGAATTTTGCCTTGGTTATAATTGGCGATATATAGTTCGCCGTCTTCTCCTTCCCCAAAGGCGCTGATATTGAAACCGGCTTGGATTTCGAGAGTGCGCGGCGACCATGTCAGCGGGGAATCGGAGAGCTTTTTAATGCTCCAGATTTTCCCGTTTACGTAATCGGCAAAGAAATAAGTGCCGTAGAGATTGGGATACAGAGCACCGCGATATACAAATCCGCCGGTGACCGAATAACCCTCGCTATGACTGTATTCTGTAAAAGGATCGGTAAGGGTAGCCAGAAAGTTGGCGTCATTGCAAGGCGGGCTGGAGCTGTAAGGATGCGCTCCTTCACGGCAGCGCCAGCCATAGTTGATTCCTCCGACCGCATTAGCAGCTTGGAAGTTAACTTCTTCCCAGGCGTTTTGACCAACGTCACCGATGTACAGATCACCGGTTAGGCGATCGAAGCTAAAGCGCCAAGGGTTGCGCAAGCCCAACGCCCAAATTTCGTCTGCCCCTGCTCGGTTGACATAGGGGTTGTCCGGAGGAATAGCATACGGATTGCCGCTGTTGACGTCAATGCGCAGCATTTTGCCCAGCAAACTGTTGATATTTTGAGCATAATTCTGTGGGTCACCGCCGCTGCCCCCATCGCCCATGCCGATGTAAAGATATCCGTCGCGTCCGAATTGAAGACAACCTCCATTATGGTTGGCATAAGGTTGAGGCACGATCAGCAGCGACAGGGCACTCGACGGATCGGCTAGATCGGGGTTTGTGTTGGAAACGCGGTAGCGAGCAACCACCGTTGCTCCATCTTCTTTTCGGGTGTAGTTGACGTAGAAATATCCATTTTGTTCGTAGTTGGGATGAAAAGCCAAGCCTAACAACCCCCTTTCACCGCCAAATAAAACCAACGAGGTGATGTCTAAAAAGGGGGTAGGCAGAAGGTTACCTTGTTTGAGCACCCGAATGCGCCCCGGTTGCTCAAGGACAAAAAGCCGCCCACTGCCATCGCCGGCGTGGGTGATATCTACCGGATTCTGCAAACCGCTGGCAACAACCTCATTAACGGAGATATTACCGTTCGTTGCCGCAATACTTTGAATCACTGCCAATTCTTTGTCCCTCCCGAACAGCAAGAGAGGTATCGAAAAGAATAACACCACTAACGGAAAACTGAGCTTGCGCATATTGAGACTCTCTCTAAAAAACACTAATTTGGGGAAGATTGTTGAAATCAGTATAGCAAGGATTAGGTGATAGGTAGCTTGTCAAATGTCACTTGCGCCAGAGAGAAACGTAACAAATCAAGAGGCTTTCTGAGGGCAATAGGCGCACAAAGCAAGCGATGTCGTGGAATGAGGCATTAGGCTGCTCGCCCGCATTGCGGGGTAATTTCTAGGAAGCACGCATCCTGCCGACTGTGTCCCCTAGATCACTCGCCGTTTACCTAGTGACCAACGGTAAATTGGTGTTATACGCGTTGCCGCTGAGATATGGCACAACCCTACCGCTATATTCGGCTGCCCAAACTGCAGCAATCCATTCTCCGTTGGCAGCCATATCTGCTCCTTGATAGTGGGAGGTGGACTCAGAGCTAAAAACCTTTCGCACGCCATAATAGGGTGCCCAGACATAGGCGTCATTGATGGCATAGGGAGACGATGACCCATACCGTCTCCAACCCACGACTGACACATAAGTGCTCTCGTGTTGCACACGCACCATATTTAGGCCGTATTTTGAGTAAGCGGTGTTGGTAATCTGTAACTCGGCTGGATCGTCTGAGAGGT
>CAKZNJ010000446.1 GCA_937129505.1 uncultured Anaerolineae bacterium
AGTATAATTTTTCTTTATTGGTTGGAGATACCGAGCCATTCGGGAGACGGTTGTACTCCACCCCATACCGAGACGCAAACCGTTTTTTAAGTTTTTCATTAAGTGCTCTGCGCTTGCTTTGCCAACAGCTTCCAAAGTTTCCTCAATCGTCCTGCGCGTTTGAACTACAATGACCTCCTTGAGACTGGAGACTTCGCATAATTTTTTTTGTAATTCAAATTCTTCTGGTAGGGGGCGGGTGATAGTAAATTGAATAATACCTTCTTTACGAGCCTTTTGTAGTAAACGGGTTACCTTGACTCTGGAGATTCCTAGCCGCTTGGCGATCTGGTCATGGGTCAGATCTTCATGGTAGTACAACCATGTTACTATCGTGACAAGTTTATCTTGAGATAGATCTGTAGAAAAGGCGCCCAAATCCATAAAATTATACCAATTTTTCGAGGCGGGCTTGAGCTTCGCTTAAAGCCTCTTTTGGAGATTTTTCACCGATAAATGCGGAGTACACAGCAGGGTAGAGTACACCGAGTACTGATCCGAGATTGGGAATGCTCGGTAATGTTCTACAACGTAGGAGCATTTCCCATTGCGCTTTCAGCCAAAAGTAGCGTTCTACGTTTTGCTCAGAGTAACTGCTTATTCGCACAGGGCTTCCCGCAGATTCGATTATTTGAGTGTCGATTTCAGGCTGGGCTATTCTCAAAAGGGCTTCAGTGATTTGAGTTTTTACATGAGATGGCTGTTTGTTTGGAATACCTATTCCCCATGTGGCGTTCCATGGGGTGGAATAGAGCGCAGTAGAATAAATAGTCTGGAGTTCATTTCCATGAGGAAATATTAGCCCAGCTTGACCACCCCAAGTCGGAGCGATTCCTACTTTCTTTGCTCGTAGGATGTTCGCAATTTCTTGGTTACCAAATTTGTGGGTATCGGCTGCACAGTAGTTTCTCAAATGGCAATATGTTTCAAGCGCAAGGATGCTTTCTTCGGTTGCTATGCATGGCTTGAGTTCATGATCGAAAATATCTCCGCCAAAATCCCACAAAAAAGGTAGCCAATCCAAGAAGATTTCACTTGGAGCTGCTTTTAGTGCTAAGCCAAAGAAGTGTGGGGGATTATGGACCTTTTTTACCAGAGCTTCTAAATCTTTGGAACAGATAGTGGGGATTTTTTGATGGTTGCACTCTAGATTTATGTAATCATTTCGATAAAAAAGGATGTGTCCATCTGTAAACCATGGGATCAGATATAACTCGCCTTTATAGCTACATTCTTCCCGTATCTTTGGTATGAGATCATCGAGGTTATATTCTACAACAATTTCCGAAGATATTTTGGAGAGAGGAATGGGTATGATACTGTTATCCTCGACCAAATCCGCCAGCCAGACGTGACCTGGGATAAAAACAGCTTGGTAAGGCGACTCAGGGGCTTTTAAAGATTCAAAGAAGGCGCCTGGGTAGTTTTCCCAAGGGATAATTACGAGTTTCATATCCATTTCGGGATGAGACTCCAAGAAGGATGCGAGAACATTCAAAGCAGGGTCATTCGGCCCTAAGATATAAAATGTCATCGGTACCTCCCAACTGAAACCAAGTCCGCTTGTTTATAAACATACATATTGCCTAAACAGTTTGCTGTTTTGTACTAAATCAGAACCGTGGCGATGAAGGTCTCCTCCGATCAATAGAACTACATCTCTACCGTAAGTATTTACCATCTCATGGATCGCTTGCAGTTTCATCCCGCCAGCCGGCGCAGGGAAGATCGGTTTTATTTTGTCCATCGGCTCGGTTGAACCTCTCAAAATTTCAAGGCAATCTTCCTTTGAGAATGAAAACCTCCCTCCGTAATTTGGGAAGATGACCACATCAGCTCCGCTAAGTCTTGCCAATTGACCAAAAAGGACATAAGGTGAAATGCCGGCATGAGGATTTGTAACAAAACTGCCGAGGAATGTAGGATGGTACAGGATTGGTAAGGCGAGAGTGTCGTCATTCGCGAGAGATTGCATACGATCAAAACCAACAATGCCAGGTGAAACCAACAGTCCACCTGCACCGACTTCCTTTGCGTAATGAGCTCGCTCTTTTAGTTGTTCATCCATAGCGGTTATACAAGGTGCATAAATTGCATGATTACCACTCTCTTCGTTTGCCCGATGGATAGCCTCTACACAGCGAATAACACGGTCTTGATATTCAGAAAAGGCTTGATTGGAGATTCCATGATCGTCTTTAATGATGTCTATTCCGCCTTTTGCAAATTGATATGCTAGATTAGCCAATTCTTTATTTGATAATCCCATAGGCTTAATCGCCGTGCATAAAAGTGGGCGGTCATATACACCTAAGTATTGACGCAGACCAGCGATACCAAAACGAGGCCCTTGGAGAAAAGTGTATAATCCTTGTGATAGGTTAATTTTTTCTAAACGTATCCCTGGCTTCAGACTTATGTTTCCAAAGATGACATTGAGGAATTGTGTCAATTCGTTAGCTGTTATTTCGATCGCGAAGCTGATTTCTGCTTGATAGCCTTTCTCCGTCTTATCAAACGACTCTATTTTTCCGATAATTAATTTTTTTATATCATCATCAGGGATCAAGTCCTCAGGGAATTCGACGGTTTGCTCTACGCAAACATCTTTAGCTTTGCGATAAGCTTCATCATAATCCCCGGTAAATGAATATACTGCAGAGAATCGCTCTCCGCTCAGCTCTAATCTTGTTGGGGATAGCATTACAATGCCTCCGCTTTTGTCTCACTATGGAGGGGTTCAAGACGTATCTCTTTTAGGTCTTTCTCTTCGATACCAAAAGAACTTCCAACAAGGTGTTCAATATTGCGTACCAAGGACAGAGCGTCAATCCCATAATATCTCATAAGGTAGGAGCGACTTCCTCCGTGGGCGAAGGTGTCTTGTAGTCCAATACGAATTAATTTTTTACCAATTCCTGCTTCTGCAAGGACTTCAGCGACTTCCGAACCCAAGCCGCCTATGATCGTGTGGTTTTCCATAGTGAGGATCCCATAATGTACCTGTGAAGCAATTTCCAATACTTCCTCTTTATTGAATGGCTTATGGGTAGACACATGAATATGAGTAATAGACAATCCTTTTGATTTCAAGATTTGTGTAGCACGCAGAGCTTCTTCGGTGCATATCCCGCTTGAGAAAAGGGCAAGATCACCTCCCTGCGATAAGATCCGCCCTTTACCGACAATCAGTGGTTCCGAAGGGGCAAAGAGACGAGGGATCTCCCCGCGCAGTTGTCGGACGTACACCGGTCCTTGAATTGGGTGAATAGCCTCAAAAACGCTTTCGACCTCTGTAGCATCACCTGTTTCGATGATTGTCATGTTGGGAATTGCGCGCAGAATAGCAATATCGTCTATGGCTTGGTGTGTGGCTCCACCGGGTGTTGTAATACCCGGCAGAAACCCAAAAAGCCTTACCGGTAAGTTAGGGTATGCTACGGAGATGGTTAACTGGTCTAGCGCACGACGATAGAGGAATACCGCAAACGTGTGAATGAAGGGGAGAAAGCCTTCTCTTGCCATGCCTCCTGCGACGCTCATCATGTTTTGTTCAGTCATCCCAAATGAATAGAAACGTTCTGGATATGTGTCACGAAACAGATCAATTTCTGTAGAACTGGTTAAGTCGGCTGAGAAGACGATAACATTGGGCTTGTCTTTCGCCCATTCAACCAATTTTCGG
>CAKZNJ010000447.1 GCA_937129505.1 uncultured Anaerolineae bacterium
AAGCCAGAGCAACCTGTTCTCGTTGACCCATGATACAATTCTCCCCGACTTATCCCGAGGACAAAGGCACCATGCACCACAGCGTAATTCGCTTCTCGTTGACTCTCCTGCTGCTATCCAGCCTAGGGGTGGGCTGTACCTCCCCCGCGCCGACAACGCCGGTCGACTTGACCCCGCTTGCTTCTCCGACCCAGACCGCTGAGTCAACTCTGACTCCTACCCCTCTGCCACCTTTACTTGTTTTGGTCGCTCCTAACGGGGAGCAAACGCTGTGGCTGAACGAAGCAAAAACCATCCTTGAAGAGATCGCTCAAGAGAAAGGGTTGCTTCTCGAAGTCAAACCTTCCCTCACTGCGGCGGAAATCCAGCAAGGGGCTGTTCCGCTTGTTGTCATTTTACCGGGTGAGTCCGATCCGGCGGGACTAGCCGAGGCTTTGCCGCAAAGCCAATTTTTGGCGATTGGCTACGAGTCCCTTGTCCCCCAAGCCAATTTGAGCCTCCTTTCTGTGCAAGCTTATCGGCCCGATTGGGAAGGCTTTGTGGCTGGCTTTATCGCCGCAGCGGTCACCGATGATTGGCGAGTAGCCGTGGTAGCCGATCCGCTAACCACGGAAGGCAAGGCAGCCCAAAATGGTTTTCGCAACGGTGTGCGCTATCTTTGCGGTCTGTGCCAACCCCTTTACCCCCCTTTTCCCGTCCCGACATACCCCCTTTATGGGCAGCTTTCAGCTTCAGCGGCTTCTGCAGAGGTTGAGGCAGTCATCGGTTATTTTCAAACTTGGTCAGTCAAAACCGTTTACCTTCACCAACCCGCTCAAGAGATGCTGGTTGCATTTGGGCAAGCCGGCTTCAACCTGATCTCCGATCAGCCACCGCCGCCGACTATCCGCGAGCGCTGGATCGCTTCAATCCAGAGCATTGATTTGGCGACCGAGCTGCGCGCCCTCATCCCTCAGCTTTTGGAGGGCAACGGAGGCCACAATATCAGTCTGTCCCTAACTCTTGCCCACGTCAACGAACAGCTCCTAAGCCCCGGCAGACAAGCTTTTGCTGAGCAGATGATCAGCGAGTTGCTGAGCGGTTTAATCGACAGCGGCATCGACCCGCTGAGCGGAGAATTTCGTCAGTAATCCACACTTGGGGGGAAAATCCTTTACTGGGGATTGTGAAAAAAGCGAAAACAACCCTTGTGCTTTTTGGCGCGATACATTGCCACATCGGCGTGCTTAATCAAGGTGTCGCTGTCTTCCCCGTGCTCAGGATACACACTGATGCCTATGCTGGCACTAAGCCGAAAGACTTGTTTGTCTAACTCCAACGGCTGGCTGATCGCACTTAAGATCTTATTTGCCACCACACTGCAACTCTCTTTGGTCGCAATCCCTTCTAATAAGATCGTAAATTCGTCCCCTGCCAATCGAGAGACGGAATCGCTGCGGCGCACGGATGACTGCAAGCGGTCAGCTACCACGCGCAAAGCTTGATCCCCCCAAGAATGCCCTAGTGTATCGTTGATCTCCTTAAAGTTATCCAAATCCAACAAGAGAACGGCCAATTTCCATTTCTCAGATTGCCCCATGCGCGCTCGGCGGGAGCGCACAATCGCTTGACTGAGACGATCGTGGAATAATTCGCGGTTGGGCAGCCCTGTCAAAGGATCATGGGTGGCTAAATACCGCAATCTCTCTTCAGCTTGCTTGCGCGTTGAGATGTCAGCAAAAATAGCGATATAGTTCGAGATGCGTCCCTTTTCATCCTTAACGGTACTGATGGTTACCCATTCGGGATACACCTCTCCATCTTTACGCCGATTCCAGATTTCACCCTGCCAGGCGCCGGTCAGAGTCAGGGAATGCCACATTTGGCGGTAGAATTCCGTATCCCGCTGGTCGCAATGAAACAGCAGAGCGTCTTTGCCCAGTACTTCCTCAAGCTGATAGCCAGTGATCTCAACAAAAGCGCGATTGGCAAGCAGGATATGCCCCCGCTCATCGGTGATAAAAATTGCTTCGGGTGTGGTTTCAAAAGCTTGAGCTAATAAATTCTGGCGTTGTTCGCTGTGCATGCGCAGGTCAAGATCGTGGAGGGTGACCAAATATACTTGCCCGTTGGTGCTGTAGGCTGGTTGGACTGTGATTTCAAGACGAACAACCTCTCCGTTGCTTCGGGAATGTTGAACGGTCTGGGGTTGATCTGCGCTGAGGGGGTAGGGGAAAGGCTCTTGAAACACACGCTGAATCGGTATTCCAAGCAGTGCTTCAGCGCTTTGGTTAGCAAACAAGACCTCTCCCATCTCGCTGACGAGCAAGATTCCTTCACGGGGAAACGAAACTCCTGTTGGCATAAACCGTTGGTGAGGATGGAATATCCGAGACAGGGTCATAGCATAGTTATAAGAATTATACATAAAAAAATTCCAGCTTGTCGAGTCTTTAACAGATTTTCAGGAGAGCCATCCGAAATTTCTTGTTAACTGCTTCCAGCGATGCAGGGTTTATGCCAAATTCATGACAACTCGGTCAGTAAGGCAAGCAATCGTCTCTCCCCCCGATAATTATCGCTGCTCAGGTCTTTGCCCAAACCATCCAAAAGCTCAACATCGGTTACAATGAACTTAACTTTCGAGGATATTGTTCTCTTGGAGGGCTTTTGATGATTAATCTGGAATATTTTCTCGTCTTAATTGCGGCATTGGCCGATTGGTACGCAGTATTTCGTGATCGATACCGCCTGCGTTATCTCACTAAATCCCTAGTTCTCATCCTGCTCATCCTTTGGTTCAGCCGCAGCGGCGGTTGGGAAGGGAGCGGTTTATTCTTCGGTATTGCGCTGGTCTTCTCACTTTTTGGGGATATCTTCTTGCTAAAAGGGTTGCTCAAAATTCAGCCTAATTTCTTTCAGTGGGGGCTGGTGTCTTTCCTAATCGCCCAAATCGCTTACATCATCGGCTTCAACCAACCGCGCCCATTGCTCTCTCCGCCTACCGCAGCGATTCTTGTTGCCGTTGCCATGGTCAGCTTTTTCAATGGGGGGCGGTTAATTGAAAGCCTGAAAGCCAACCCAAATGCGAAGCATTTGGTAGTGCCAGTGACAATCTACATGATTGCCATTAGTCTCATGCTGGCTTCTGCTTTGAATACCCTCTTGCGGGGCGATTGGCTTGCCCCGGCCGCAATGCTTGCTTCGCTAGGTGCTACTTTGTTTTACATTTCAGACTCAATCTTGGCGCACGATGAATTTGGCAAACCGATTCGTACAGCCGAGATGCTGGTCACGGTTACGTATCATCTAGCCCAGATTGCTCTGATTGCTGGCTTTCTCATGCATGGTGTTCCACTCTGGATTCCGTATTAACTAGCTGCAATCAGCGGCGCCGACGTTGGCGGTAAATGGGGGGCGCATCGATGGGGGTCAAGAACGACCCTCCACTCAGCCGAAAAACTATGGTATAGAGAATTGTCAACACGCCAAACCCCAACACCATTAAGACCATCCCCACCAACAGGTTGGCGAATAGATGGGGAATGGGCGGTATCGGCAGAAAGGGAATGCGCACTGTCACCAGCAGTTCTGGCGGCATTACGATCCAGCGGCTGAGAATATTTGACTCCACAATGAGAACTGCCCCTGCATAAGACATCACAGGGATGATCAATAGCATCAAACAGCCGATGCCGCGCCAGATGGGATGCACTGTCCAGGGGCGCTCTTTCGGGGGCGGACG
>CAKZNJ010000448.1 GCA_937129505.1 uncultured Anaerolineae bacterium
CGGCGCAATGGAAGGCGAATGAATCCGAGCACAGGGGAAAGGGCTGGCTTGCTGGAGTCGGCTTCATCTCTTCCGAGCGAGCGAGCCGATTCTCAATCTGCTCTCGAACCGTCGGAGCAGCATCAGCTACCGGAAAAGCCGCTGATCGTCATTGAACCGAATCGCGGTTGGGCTCCCGTGGATCTGCGCGACCTGTGGGCCTACCGCGAACTGCTCTACTTTCTGACGTGGCGCGACCTCAAGGTGCGCTACAAACAGACGGTGATCGGGGTTGCCTGGGTCATCATGCAGCCTCTGCTTTCGACGCTCATCTTCACGATCTTCTTGGGAAAGCTCGCGCGCGTACCTTCGAACGGCATTCCCTACGCGCTTTTCGCCTATGCCGGTCTTCTGCCGTGGACTTTCTACTCGAGTTCCCTTAACAACAGCGGCAATAGCATCGTCGGCAACGCGCATCTGATCACCAAAGTCTATTTCCCGCGCGTCATCATCCCGGCGGCGGCGGTCGCCGGGCGCATCGTCGATTTCGCCATTGCTTTCACCATTCTCGTTGGCATGATGTTCTTCTACGGCGTCTCTTGGACGGCAAGCTCATTGATGCTGATCCCACTGTTGCTGCTCCTGACGCTGTTTGCGCTCGGCACGGGGATGTGGATTTCGGCGCTCAACGTCAAATACCGCGACGTGGGCATCGCCCTGCCGGTTCTGATTCAGCTCTGGATGTTCGTCTCGCCGGTGCTCTATCCGGCCAGTCTGGTGCCACCGGCGTGGAGGGTAGTTTACGACTTGAATCCGTTGGTCGGGCTGATCGAGAATTTTCGCGCCGCGTTGTTCAACATGCCGTTCAACTGGCGCGCGCTCGCGATTTCGACGGCGGTGACTTTTGCGATGCTGATCTATTCGGCCTATGCGTTTAGGCGGATGGAGAAGGAGTTCGCCGATGTGGTCTGAAGGGATCGCCGAGGCATCGAAAAGCCGGATTTTTACGGCTTCGTGATCGCGTAGCTGCGTTGAAGGCGAAAGAGCATGCGTCCCATCATCAGAGTGGAGAATCTGAGCAAGCAGTACCGCATCGGCACGCGTGGCCCAGCTTACAGGACTCTGCGCGATGCGCTAACCGGTTTTGCGCGTGCGCCGTTGGAGCGTTTGCGCCGCAACGGGCACTCCAATTCTGAGACGATCTGGGCGCTCAAGGACGTGAGCTTCGAGGTCTATCCGGGAGAGGTGGTCGGCATCATCGGGCGCAACGGCGCAGGCAAATCGACTCTGTTGAAGATCCTGTCGCGCATCACGGAGCCAACCACCGGTCGAGTGGAGCTTTACGGGCGCGTGGGCAGCTTGCTTGAAGTAGGCACCGGCTTCCATCCAGAGCTTACGGGCCGCGAGAACATCTATTTGAACGGCGCGATCCTGGGGATGACGCGCCGCGAGATAGATAAGAAGTTCGATGAGATAGTTGACTTCGCCGAGATCGAAAAGTTCATAGATACGCCCGTTAAGCACTATTCGAGCGGGATGTACATGAGATTGGCTTTTGCAGTAGCTGCGCATTTGGATCCGGAGATCTTATTGGTCGATGAGGTGTTGGCAGTTGGTGATGTCAGCTTCCAAAGAAAATGCTTGGGTAAAATGGGTGATATCGCTAGAAAAGGAAGGACAGTTATCTTTGTCAGCCATAATATGGCCGCTGTAAAAGATTTATGCAATGTTTCTCTTTGGCTTGATGATGGAGAAAAAAGGTCTTCGGGGCTTGCCACTAAAATAGTGAGCGAATACCTAAAAGAAATTAACAGGTCAAAAGGCGAAGCTATTTGCGAGTTTGAAGAAGACCCAGAGAAAGACTTCCAGCTATGTTCGGCTAAGCTCCTAAACTATGAGGGGAAGAATACTAAGGACTTCTCTTGTGATGAGCCGGTTGTGATTGAGCTACTCTGCCGGGTTGTTCGACCGGTGCCTGGACTATACGGCTACCTTTCTATAATAAGGACTGATGGTATGACGGTTCTAGTCTCTGATACTTTTGATGTCCCCCCAAACCCGCTGGATAATCTGCCCGTAGGCAAGCATGTTGTGCGCATAACCATCCCACAGAGAACTTTAGGCCCCGGGGATTATGGTGTCTACCTAAACTTTGCGAGCCCAGTAGGAATAAAAGGCTTCGACATAGAGTCACCAGGGATTGTGTTAGCTTTCCGCCTCAGTGACTGGACCTCCAAACGAGGTAATAGTCGCTTAGGTTTTTTCAGCACTTTACTGCCATGGGTAGTGGAAGAGATCGAAGAGTAAAATAACTACACGAAGTACAAAGGGTTAGAATCTGGTGCCCAACTAGGCTAGAGTTTTGAACCCAAAGCATTTGTGAACAAGGATATATTTAAAATTCAAGCGCCTATAAAGGAGTTCTGAAACATGAGTCTTTTGCAGGACAAGCATATTTTGGTAACAGGAGGAACAGGGTCTTTTGGTAAGAAGTTTGTCGAGATCGTTTTAAAGGAGCACCGACCCAAAAAACTGATCATTTTCAGCCGAGATGAGTTGAAACAACACGAAATGAGAATGCTCGGTTTCACACATGACTGTTTACGTTACTTTATTGGAGATGTGCGTGATGTCGAAAGATTGCGGATGGCAATGAGCGGGGTAGATGTTGTGGTTCACGCCGCAGCATTAAAGCAAGTTCCTGCTTGCGAGTACAATCCAATAGAGGCGATTATGACTAATATAATAGGTGCACGCAATGTCATAGAGGCAGCGATCAGTGCCCGTGTTGAAAGAGTGATAGCCTTGAGCACAGACAAAGCCGTGAATCCGATAAACATATATGGCGCTACAAAGCTTTGTGCGGAGAAGTTGTTTGTCCAAAGCAATTCATACTCTGGAGAATGTGGTCCCCGCTTTAGCTGTGTTCGCTATGGAAATGTAGTGGGTAGTAGAGGGAGCGTGATCCCTTTGTTCTTGGAACAGAGTCGCGCTGGTCGCGTGACCGTCACAGATCCACGCATGACCCGCTTCTGGATAACCTTGGAACAAGGAGTAAGATTCGTCATCAGCTGTGTAGAGAAGATGCATGGTGGGGAGGTCTTCGTGCCGAAGGTTCCGAGTATGAATATAATGGATCTGGTTAAAGCAATTGCTCCGGATGCTAGTGTCGAGTATATAGGCATTCGTCCGGGGGAAAAGCTTCATGAAGTTTTGATCTCTGAGGATGAGTCTAGGCATACAATCGAAACGGATGATATGTATGTGGTTTTGCCTCTACATCCTTGGTGGCACACTGATAACTGGGCGCATGGCAGATCTCTTTCCGATGGCTTTCGTTACAGTAGTGACAATAATCCGGAGAAATTAACTGTCGATGAATTGAGAGTGCTCGTTCGGGAGATCTCATGAGAGAAAACCAAGCACAGCTAGCCATTTATGGGGGGAGGCCAGTTAGAGCTTCTTTATTGCCATACGGACTACACCACTTGGAGGATGACGACGTCAAAGCCGTTGTCAGCGTGTTACGCTCAGCTTGGTTAACCACAGGACCCAAAATAGAAGAGTTCGAACAAAGATTCGCTAGTTTTGTCGGTACAAAAGAGGCCGTAGCTGTCAATAGCGGGACAGCAGCGCTACACGCCGCGATGCACGCCATTGGAGTTGGTCCTGGAGATGAGGTCATTGTTCCTGCATTAACCTTTGTTGCTACGGCTAACTCGGTTATTTTCCAAGGGGCCAAACCGGTCTTCGTCGATGTTAATCCCGAAACCTTGCTTATCGACCCGCTAGCTGTGGAAGAAAAAATAACGGACCGCACAAAGGCGATTGTTGCCGTAGATTATGCGGGGCAACCATGTGATTATGATTCTCTGAGATACATCGCCCGTAAATATAATTTGGGGTTGATTGCGGATGCTTGTCATTCTCTCGGGGGAAAATACAAGGGACGCTCAGTTGGTTCGCTTGCAGACCTTAGCACTTTTAGCTTCCACCCTGTGAAGCATATAACCACAGGCGAGGGAGGGATGATAACCACTGACGATGCGAAGCTCGCTCAACGGATGAGGGTATTCCGTAATCACGGAATAACAACTGAGTTTCGCCAACGAGAACAAAGAGGTACTTGGCTGTATGAAATGGTCGATTTAGGATATAATTACAGAATAACCGACTTTCAATGTGCGTTGGGGATGAGCCAATTGCGCAAACTTCCGGATCTGGTGGCCCGACGACAAGAAATTGCGCGTAGTTATGATGCTGCTCTATCAGAGATTCCAGCGATTAGC
The DNA here is from genome assembly GCA_937129505.1 of uncultured Anaerolineae bacterium. Lineage (GTDB taxonomy): Bacteria > Chloroflexota > Anaerolineae > Anaerolineales > UBA4823 > NAK19. The sequence goes on from CAKZNJ010000448.1 coordinate 4,269, forward strand.
TCCTTGAATAAGTCGAAAGAAGTCGATCACGCCTATCACTTATATGTCATTCGCTTGGACCTGTCCAAACTGCAGGTGTCTAGAAAGGATATTTATATCGCTTTGCGGGCGGAGGGAATAGGTGTCAACGTTCATTACTTACCTGTGTACTTGCATCCTTTTTACATTGAAAAGTTTGGCACTGGACCCGGTTTGTGCCCGGTGGCTGAGGCTGCGTACGAACAGATTCTTTCCATTCCTATTTACCCCAAAATGACGCGAACGGATGTAGACGATGTAGTTTGCGGCTTGACTAAAGTGATTAGTGCATTCCTGAGGTTGTGACTTGCTGGGGAAGGGCACGAGATGGTAGCCGCCATCGCTTTGCAAAATCCGACACATGAAGGTCTCGGCGATTATCCAAGCTAGATTGGGTAGCACAAGATTGCCTGGGAAAGTCCTAAGTGACTTGGCAGGCGAGCCGATGTTAGCGCGAGTGGTACGGCGCACTGCCCGTGCTGTCAGTATTAGTGAGGTGATAGTAGCCACCACGTCTGAAAAAGCAGACGAGAATATAGTGCGTCTGTGCGCCGAACGAAACTGGTCTTGTTTCAGAGGTGACGAGAAAGATGTGCTTGATCGTTACTACAGAGCTGCTGTGGAAAGCTTATCCGACGTCGTCGTTCGAATCACTTCCGACTGTCCGCTTATAGATCCATCTGTAATAGACGTGCTAGTGACTAAGTTTCTGGATCTGCAGCCGGACATCGATTATGCGTGCAATTTCTTGCCGAAGCGCACTTTTCCGCGCGGCCTCGAAGTTGAAGTGATGCGGTTTGATGCATTGAAAAAGGCTTGGCGAGAAGATCAAAATCCCGTTTGGCGTGAACATGTTACGCCGTATATCCAGCGTAACGTAGACAAATTCCGCATTTTCGGCATTCAGAACGCCACTGATTATTCGCACATGCGATGGACGGTGGATACAAAGGAGGACTTGCTATTTGTCAGATGTATCTATGATCATTTTGGTCATGATTATTTCTCTCAGAATGATGTTATTGAATTTTTGGAAAGCCGACCTGAATTGATGGATATCAATAGACACATCAAACAAAAGACAGTGTAAGCGTTCATGACACATAAATTTCGCAAGCTATTTATTAGAGCGGATGCAAATGCACAACTCGGCGCTGGCCATCTGATGCGTTGCTTGGCTATAGGGCAAGCTTGGAAGGACAGTGGCGGTGAGGTGGTCTTTATCAGTAGTTGCCAGAACAAGATACTGCGACAGCGTTTGATAAACGAGGGGTTTCATCTCTTTTGGGTAAAAGACCCTCATCCAAACTCTCAAGACATACAGCAAACTCTCAGCATCATTGCGGCCTTTCCAGATGAATGGTTTGTTCTAGACGGCTATCACTTTGACACATACTATCAACGGTGCATCAAAGAAGCTGGCTTTCGATTGTTAGTCATAGATGATCTGGCATCTTTTGCTAATTATCACGCTGATATTATCGTGAACCAAAATCTTCATGCCAAGAACCTTAAGTACAGGTGTGATCCAGCGACTCTCCTTTTGCTGGGAGAAAAATATATCCTACTGCGTAGAGAATTCAGAAAATGGCGAAGATGGAAGAGGGGAATATCGGAGAAAGTGCAAAAGATCCTACTCACTTTGGGGGGAGGGGCAACAGAAGATCTGTTCTTAAAGATCATCGGAGGTTTGAATGGCATATCAAATGAACACGGTAGGAGCTTTGATATACGAGCTGTATTAGGACATGACATCAGCCACAAGATCTCAGAAAGTTCCTATCAAGATAAAATTCGAGTCGAGTTCGGAGTTGCCGGCTCGGAGATGCCAGATTTGATGGCTTGGGCTGACTTAGCTATCACTTCTGCGGGTGTTACAGCTTGGGAAGTGATGTTCATGGGATTGCCGAGTGGTTTAATTACGTTGGCTGATAATCAAAGACCTACAGTTAGAGAGCTTAGTAAAAGAGGCATTGCTATAGACCTCAAGCTAGGGGAACAAACGTCGGGATTGTCTTCTACGAGTAGGCGCAAATTGTCTGAATTGCTGAATTCAAAGGATGAAGACCGACTTCGCATGTCCCACCTTGGACGAGAACTAGTAGATGGGGAGGGGGTAGATAGGTTATTGATGCACATGAAGGGAGAGCGCCTTAGATTGAGGGAAGTCGAGGAAGGGGATTGTAAGTTGCTTTGGGAATGGGCTAATGACCCAGAGGTTAGAGCTGCATCTTTCAGCCAACGAAATATACCATGGGACGAACATGTTGAATGGTTCCAACGCAAGATTAGTGATCCTAACTACTTGATGTACATCGGGGTGGATAAAGACGACTCATCCATAGGGCTGGTACGCTTTAGCATTAGGAAGAAGGTGGCAGAGATCAGCGTTGCCGTAGACAAAAGTAAGCGTGGTTTGGGTTATGGTAGCTCACTGATCAAATCCGCAGTCGAGAAGGCGTGCCAGCACAAAGAGATTGATGTGGTTCGTGCATACATAAAGCCAAGTAACCTCGGCTCAATCAGGGCTTTCGAAAAAGCTGGATTTCGAAAAATCGGAACGGTAGTAAGAAAGGAACAAATTGCTGTACAGTATCTTTTCGAGCGTTAATCTTCGATCGTTAATCATTGTTCAGGAGTTGAGGTAGATGAAGATAGGCAATCGCCATGTCGGAAGTGGGCATC
>CAKZNJ010000449.1 GCA_937129505.1 uncultured Anaerolineae bacterium
ACCAGCCTTTTTGTCATAAATCAACACTCGCTAAAGCCACAAGCATAACATTTGCGACAGCCTTCTTCACTGACAACGGCCGCTTGCCCGCATTCTGGGCAGAGGTCGCCGATTTGATTGCGTTTTGAATCGGTAGTTGAGTTCGATGGCTCCTCAGTGGGGTTGCCGTTGTTGCGCTCAAAGTCAAGCTCTAGCTCCATGGGGTGGATATGAAAATAAGAACGTTCTTCGGGCATTTCTTTGTTTTCGAGGTATTCTGCTAACACCTGTGCCACGCCATCAGGCAGGGAACGGACGCGATTCGGCCCGAAGCCGAGCGAACGCCCTCCGCCGATGCCGCTGAGTTGACGCCAGACTTCCTTCAGCCGTTCCCGAGGAGGAACAGGCGAAGCTAGCCGCAAAATGTAAGAGATCAGGCGCCCGATAGCTTCGGAGACAGCTGCAGTGTCCGAACCCGCTTTGGCAGTGTTAATAAAGACTTCGAAAGGTTGGTCGCCGCCATTCTCATTGATGGTGATAAAGGCTTTACCCAAGGGAGTGCTGATGCTATAAGTGTAGCCGTGTAAAGCGCGCGGGCGGGGCTTTTTCTGCTCTTGCCAGAGGGCAATTTGGGCTTCGCTCTCGCTGCTTGTTTCCTCTTTCGCTTTTTTCTTTGCTGTGGCTTTGGTCTCTAGGACGACTTTTTCTCGCGAACCGGTGACATATACCGTAATCCCTTTGCATCCCAATTGCCAAGCAAGTTGATAGGCAATCATGACATCTTGAACGGTGGCGTCTGCAGGGAAGTTGATCGTCTTGCTCATACTGTTATCAACGAACGCTTGCATGGCGGCCTGCATACGGACATGCTCCTCTGCCGTGACATCGGTAGAGACGACAAAGACATGGCGAATGTCTTCCGGCACCTCTTCGATGCTTTGACATGTGCCGTGTTCGATTACGTGCTCGATGATGCGAGCGCGTTTTTCTTCATCTATGCCTGCATCGATAAGTGCTTTTTCGAAAAGTGGGCTGGTGTAATGCAGTTGTAAGTCTTTGCCATTGTCGTTCACATGGCGGATATAAGCTAAGGCAAAAACAGGTTCACAGCCATAACCCTCACAACCAGCAACGGTGGCAATCGTGCCGGTTGGAGCAACGGTTGTTTGAGCAGCGTTGCGGATGCCGTAGCGCTGAATGCCCTCAACGATCTCCTGCCAATTCAGAGCAGGTCTGTTCCAATCGTGGCTATAGGGGAAGAGCGGCGTTGGAGGTCTCCAAGTCAAGTTTTCGGGGTCGTAGATACTGCCCTTGATTGCCAAAAAAGGACCTCGCTCTTTTGCCAATTCGACACTGGTGCGCATAGCGTGAAAACGGATGAACTCCATCACCTGAGAGGCAAACTCTTGCGCTTCTGGAGAGCCATAGCGGATACCGACATGGTACATCAGATCCGCTAAGCCCATGATGCCCAAACCAATGCGGCGGGCTTTTAGCGCTGCTTCGCGTAGTTGCGGTACAGCCGGAACGTAAGCATTCGCATCTACCACATCATCTAAAAAGCGAGTAGCGAGCTCGACGTTGTGTTTCAATTTCTCCCAATCCACTTGGTGATGGGGGGCAAAATGCTGGGCGAGGTTGATAGACCCTAAACAGCAATTCTCATAAGGACCAAGCCACTGTTCGCCGCAAGGATTGGTTGCCTCCAACGGATACAAATGGGGAACGGGATTGCTCATGTTAGCCGCATCGAGGAATAAAACGCCTGGCTCGCCGTTGTGATGGGCTTGGCGGACGATCTTTTCGAACAGTTCGCGCGCTTTGACTACTTTGTAAACTTTGATTGGGATACCCTGGGCTTCAGCTTGCTCTAGAGTTCCATCGAAATCTTTGTATTCTGGGGCATTGACATCAGGGAAACGAAGTTCCCAATCTGCCCCTTGAATCACCGCTTTCATGAAGGCGTCTGTGATGCCGACCGAGATATTAAAGTTAGTGATGGCGTTTTCGTCCGTTTTGCAGGTGATAAATTCTTCGATGTCGGGATGATCAACCCGTAAAACCGCCATATTGGCACCGCGGCGGGTGCCGCCTTGAGCGACCTCGCCAAACGCCTTGTCATAAACGCGCAGGAAGCCAACTGGTCCCGTGGCTTGCCCTGCCGAGGACTTGACCAAAGCCCCTTTGGGTCTTAGACGAGAAAAGGAAAAACCATTTCCGCCGCCGGTTTGCTGGATTAAGGCCGCATCGCGAAGAGTCTGGAAGATGCCGGTTGAACGCCGTCCCATATCATCGCTGATTGGCAGGACGAAACAGGCTGCTAATTGCCCCAAGGGTGTCCCGGCGCCTGTAAAGGTGGGTGAATTGGGGAAGAAGCAGCGCGAGGTTAATAACTCATAGAATTGAATGGCTGTCCCTATGACATCAGCATGCCATTGTTCCTCTGCTTTGGCGACTGCATAAGCAACCCGCCAAAACATCCCTTCAACGGTTTCAGCCGGACTGCCGTCTGGATTACGGCGTACATAACGACGAAGAAGAACTTGACGAGCATTTTCGGTTAGCTCGACTTTGGGTAATCCTTCTGGTAAGGAAGGGATAGAGATTTGGGCAGTTTGTTTTGAGGGTTCAGCGAACATTGTCACGACTCCTAATAAGATAATAACTATAAAAAGTGTGCCCCTTGGGCAAGAACCAGCTCGATCAGCTTTCTAGCAGCCGATCGATCTCATCTCGAATCGCTTTTAAGTCAGACAGCCTTAGATAGACGATGGCGTAGCGGATATAGGCAATTTGGTCCAATTCCTTTAACCCGGCAATGACCATATCCCCCACCACGCGCGAGGAAACCTCTGCTTTGCCCATCGATTGAAGGTTTGCTTCAATTTCCCCTACTAGCCGTTCAATATCTGCAGCAGAAACAGGCCGTTTCGCGCAGGCAATGCGAATGCCCCGCAGAAGCTTCTCCCGATCGAATTCTTCCCGTGTCCCATCCGCTTTAATAATCAAGGGAGTGGCTAAGATGGGGCGTTCGTAAGTGCTGAACCGCTGTCCGCATTTTTCACACTCTCGGCGCCGCCGCACACCGCCCCGGGAATCATGGGAAGTATCAATCACTCGTGAAGAAGTGTGTTTACAATAAGGACATTGCATATCGAAAAATTATAATAAGTAGAACAAATGTAACCCCTATAGGTGGGTATGGTAAGTTTGACTATGCTTATATATTGTGCTACCTCTTGCATTTTAGCATACAGGGGGGAATAAAGCAAGAGTTAATGACTATTAATCAGATTAATATTTTCGGGGTGGCAAATGCGCCACCCCGATGGTGCCAAATTCTCTCCACGCGAGGGCAGAAATGGAGAGGGCTTGGCGGAATACCCGACTCACTGCTGGGAGGAGGAAACCAGCAGCTTTGCGGGCTTTGAGAAATCTTGTTCAAGGTTTATCTCAAGCGATCGCTCGTCGAACGGTTGCGCAGAAATGTCGGGATATCTAGGTCTTCGGTGTTGAAGGCGCGCGGTTGGAAGTCGCGTCTTTGGGGTGTGGAAGGTGGATTCATCTGCGCTTGTCGTTCGCTTTTGGTTTCACGGGTTGTCGTCTCGTTGGCATAACGCCCTGAGGTAGACCGTTCAAAGCCCGTGGCGATCACGGTGATCCGCACCTCGTCTTTCATGGAAGGATCAATCACCGCTCCAAAGATCAGGTTGACATCTGGATGAGCGGTACCTTTGATAATCTCGGCTGCTTCATTGACGTCATGCAAGGTCAAATCGTTCCCGCCGGTCACATTGAACAGTATCCCCCTCGCCCCGTCGATGGTAATATCCAGCAATTGGCTGGAAATTGCCTGCTCGGCTGCCATGCGGGCTGCACCTTCACCCTTACCGGTTCCAACAGCCATCAGGGCAGCGCCGCCCTCCGACATGATTGTGCGGACATCGGCGAAGTCCAGATTGATCAACCCCGGCACGGTGATTAATTCCGAGATGCCTTGGACGCCTTGGCGTAGGACATCATCGGCAAGTTTGAAGGACTGCTGGACGGTAACCCGCCGCTCAACGATTTGCAGCAATCGATCATTGGGAATGACGATCAACGTATCTGCTTGTTCTTTCAATTTGCTGATCCCTTGTTCGGCGGTTTGAATGCGCTTAGGTCCTTCGAAGGAGAAGGGGCGGGTGACGACACCGATCGTTAAGGCGCTGCATTCCTTGGCTATCTGCGCCACGATGGAGGCAGCTCCGGTTCCAGTTCCGCCGCCCATTCCAGCAGTGATGAAGACCAGATCAGCCCCTTTGAGGATGTTGTATAAATCCTCGGCGGATTCTTCGGCTGCTTTTCGCCCGGTCTCAGGGTCACCCCCCGAACCTAAACCACGGGTTAGTTTTTCACCAATTCGCACCCGAATCGGTGCTTTGGAATTGAGCAGGGCTTGAGCATCGGTGTTGATGCTGATGAACTCGACACCTTGCAACCCTTCATCGATCATGCGGTCGACTGCGTTGCAGCCGCCTCCACCGACGCCTACCACTTTAATCTTGGCGAAAGATTCGAGCGAATTTGGAATTTGACTAGTACTCATAAAAGGTTCCTCCTCAAAAATTGAATTCTCATTGTTTCTAAGCGGCCTTTCCCCAAATTAAGGGAGCAGCCGTCGTAACCACTCCTTGACTACCTCCCAAGCTTGATGCTCACCAGGTAGCCCGCCTAAAGAGCTTTTTGAAGGCTCGCTAGGCAAGAACTCGTTGTATAAAAATGCCCACTTTAGCAAACCAACCGACGTGGCGAAAGCCGGCGAGTTTAATCGGTCGCTCATTCCCACTAGACCCTCGGGGCGGGCAATGCGCACCGGTACGCCAAAGATGCGATTTGCCATTGAACGCAAGCCGGGCAATAAGCTAGACCCGCCCGTCAGCACGATTCCAGCCGGTAGTAAACCATCGTACCCAGAGCGTTTTAGCTCCTGCAGCACCAAACTGAAGATCTCTTCTACCCGGGCTTCGATGATATTGGCAAGATCCGCCCGGCTGATTTCTACGCTTTCGTTCTCGCCAAAGGGTTTGATTTCGAATGTCTCGTGCTCGTTGACCTCCGCTTGAATGGCATAGCCATGTTGGATTTTGATTTCCTCAGCTTGAGACATGGGTAGATGTAGCCCTTGGGCAATGTCTGAAGTAATATGGTTGCCTCCCACAGCAAGCACGGCGGTATACCAAACATCCCCATCGCAATACAATGCCAGATCAGTGGTGCCACCTCCGATGTCGCAGACCAAAACACCCATTTGGCGTTCGGTTTCGGTCAGGGCAACCTCTGCTGAAGCAAGGGGATTGAGAACAAATTGTGAGACCTCTACCCCAGAAAAGCCAACACATTGGCGTAAATTTTCGGTTGAAGCGGCAGAAGCAGTGATGATATGGGTCTCAACTTCCAGACGGTAACCGTGCATGCCAACTGGCATGCGGATGCCTTCTTGACCATCGACATTAAAGCCACGGTGAATCACATGGATGATCTCGCGGTTATGGGGGATGGGGATTGCCCGGGCTGACTCGATGGCACGGAGGATGTCATCCTGATCGATCACCCGGCCGCTGATACCGACTACCCCGCGGCTGTTTGTGGAAGAAACCTGTGCACCTGCCATACTAACCAACGCAGCATTGATCTCCATCCCTGACGTACGCTCAGCTTTCTCGATCGATCGCTTGACAGCTTGGGAGGCTGCGGCTAAATCAACAATGACGCCTTTCTTTATGCCTTGTGAGGGCTCTATCCCTACGCCGAGGATTTGCAGTTGACCTGGCGCTTCCTCGGCGCCGACCAATGTGCATATTTTTGTGGTGCCAATATCTATACCAACAACGACTGGACGTTCACTTCTCTTCATTATCGCTCCAATCGATAATACGGTGCATGGACATACTCAATACTGATAATGGCGGGTTTGATATCTTGTTTTTTGAGTTTCTTGACCATTAACTCGTAGATTTTCATTTTGAGACCGATATCTTTCAGGGCGCCGACATACACAGCCCACCCCCGGGGATCACGCCAGCCCAATCCTCGCTCACTATCGTAAAACATTACCGCTCCATCGGGTATCATCGCGCTAATGGAGAGAATCCCCGAAACGAGGTCCACCGGTAGGATAGGTTCTTGCAGTTGATTGGGAATTTCCGAGTCGCTTAGGAAAGGAGCGTCCTGCGCTTCGACGACCAGTTTTGGTAGCTGATTTCCTTCCCCACGCACCGGAAAGGCGAAGCCTTCAGCATCGACCAGCAGCGTCCGCTCCCCTTGCTTCCAGACAAGGAGCGGTTTTCGTTCGTCTACTTGGATATTTACTTTATTGGGGAATTGCAGCTTGACCTCCACGCTGCGGAATTCTGGAAACTGGGTGCTGATCGTTTGCCGAATCTCGTCTGGGTCGATGGTAAAGATAGGCTGATCTTGTAAATCCAATTCGATCAGGACTTCTTTAGCGCTGATTCGTTGCAACCCTTGAATGGTGGCTGTCCTAACTAGGAAAAGGGGAGCTGTCCAGAGCAAATAAACCAAGGCGAGCAGACTCAGACTGAGCAATGCAGAAAGCAACCGCCAACCAACTTGAACTTGGGGTAGACTCGGAAGGCGAATTTCTGCACCTGGCACACCAATAGATACGTCCAATCGTTTATTTGCCCTGTAGGTGCGCCGCGGAGTAGCCATAGGCAAACCGGAGATGGTGCCGCGCATGAGGACGGGCACCCGCCGACTTTCTAGCTCAGTAATCCTTTTGCGCCCCACTCTGGCGGTATGTGAGCGCATTCTACCCCGCTCTTTTTCCATCCAAGGGTTAGGGGGAATCTGCGGATTTTTTGGAAAGATCGGCGAAGGTGTTGGTTTAACTTTCACTTTCCTTTACTCTCTCTTTGATAACGATAAATGTTCTTTGCCTTTTCAGCTTTGCGTGTTAGAGCTAATTCGATCAGCCGATTGACCAACTCGGGATAGCTGATTCCCACTGCATTCCAAAGTTTCGGATACATACTGATGCGGGTAAAGCCGGGGATGGTGTTGATTTCGTTAACGAACAATTCGCCCTGTTCTTTGTCCAAGAGCATATCCACCCGAGCCATCCCTGCGCCATCTATGGCTTTGAAAGTGCGGATGGCGAGCGAACGAGCGTACTCGGTCAGTTCCGGCTCTAGCGGAGCAGGGATCAGCAGTTGAGAACGGTCATCATGGTATTTTGCTTCATAAGAGTAAAATTCATCCGCAGGGATAATTTCCCCCGGCACGGAGGCGTCAACCTCCTCGTTCCCTAGCACACTGACCTCGATTTCCCGCGCATTCAAGCCGCGTTCGACCAAGATGCGGCGGTCGTATCGACTAGCATCCAATAACCCCAAACGCAATTGATCGCGATTGTGGCATTTACTCACCCCGACGGACGAACCGAGATTTGCCGGTTTTACGAAAAGAGGGTAGGGGGCAATTCTTTCAGCTTTTGCAATCACATCCTCGATGTTGCGTTCCACTTCTTGACGAGTGAAGACTTGCCAATCAACAACAGGGATATTGTGGGCGCGCATCACATCTTTGAAGATCCCTTTATCCATTCCCACTGCAGAAGCAACTACCCCAGAACCTACATAGGCGACATTTGCCATCTCCAACAGCCCTTGGATAGTTCCATCCTCCCCAAAAGTGCCATGTAAGACGGGGAAGACAACATCCACCGAACTAAGCCAATGTAAAAGCTCTGCGGATTGTTCTTCCTTCATGAGATAGATGCCGTTGCGGGTTGGGTCGGGTAAGAGGGTTGCGGGTGTGCAAGCATGTAACTTGCCCTCATTAAAAGCATCGAGGGCGTTCTCGCTGTAGAGCCATTGCCCTTCGTGGGTGATGCCGATTTGAATCACTTCGTATCGTTCGGGGTCTAGGGCGGAGAGGATAGAGCGAGCGGAAAGGAGAGAAATCTCGTGTTCGCCAGAGACGCCGCCGAATAAGACTGCTACCCGAAGCTTGTTGGTCTGATTATCCATTTTCTACCTCGATAGAAGAATTGGTTTTTGGTTCAAGAACCCACTCACCAAAATTGCCTAATGGCTGAATCTCTAATTCCAGATCGATGCCAAACTTCGCAGCTACAGCTTGACGCGCAGCTTGGATTAACTGCCAGACATCGCTAGCTTTGGCGTTGCCGAGATTGATGAAAAAATTTGCATGCAGGGGGCTGATCATTGCTCCCCCGATGGTCAATCCCTTCAAGCCAGCCGCATCGATCAGCCTGCCGGCAAAATCGCCAGGGGGATTCTTGAACATGGAGCCCAAACTTGCCCCTGGCGGTTGGGTGTTTTTCCGTCGCTGTGCAAACTCTTCCATCTTTGCTTTAATTTCCGAAGGAGTGCGATGTTCAAGGCGTAAGAGAGCGGATAAAACAACCGCTTGATGGGGGTTTTCCTTGAGACGGCTCGAGCGATAGCGGTATTGCATGTCTGCTGCAGTCCACCGCTCTTGGTATGCCTGAACATGATCAATTTGCCATTTGCGATGCAAGATTGTAGCCATGACCAAGTTACCAGCCATATCGCCATCAAAAGCCCCTGCGTTGTTAACGATGGCGCCTCCCAATGTGCCGGGGATGCCCGCTGCCCACTCCAATCCACCTAAACTGTGTTCGGCTGCCTGACGAGCTAGCTGCCCCAGATTAACGCCTGCATCTGCCCAGACGAGCGCCGGCTGACCACTGAGGTCAAAGCGGATTCGCGCCCGTCCCTTAGCACGGTTGATAATGACCAAGCCTGATAACCCCTCATCGCTGATCAACACATTTGAACCACCGCCCAAAAGCGTATACGGGATTTCATTTTCCCAGACGAGGGTGATGAGTTGTTTCAGCTTTAGTGAGGAATTAACCTCAATTAGGAATTCCGCCGCGCCGCCAAGCCGAGCAGCCGTGTAACGGGAGAGCGGCGTTTGAGTATGTAGTGCTAGTCCTAACTGATGGGAGATCTCACGAAGTCGTTCAGCATAGAAAGGTGAGGTTGGCAGTGCGGCGTGCAAGGCGTTCATTTGGCTCTCTCCTGAGATCCTTCGATCGACCTTAGCAGGCGGTCGCTGAGCTGATCGGCATCGCCGGCTGAGAGGATGAGGACGACCTGTCGAGGTGAGAGGTTTTCCAATAGAAACTGCTCTGCTGCCTCGAGGCGAGGGATGAAAAAGCGTCGCTCTGTGTCGATTTGATCGACCAACTTTGCCATTGAAAACCCAAGCGGCGGGTTCTCCCTTGCACCGTAGACATCAAGGATAATCACTGCATCTGCTTCGCTGAAAGCGGTGCGGAACCCTTCCCACAAGGCTAAGGTACGAGAATAAGTGTGAGGTTGCCACACTGCCCAGATAAAATGATTGGGAAAACGATCGCGGGCTGCTTGTAGGGTAGCTTTGATTTCGCTGGGGTGGTGTGCATAGTCGTCAATTAGGGTGATTTGATCGATCCTTCCGCGAATCTGGAACCGTCTTGCGGAACCGTGAAATTGCTCCAGTGCTTTGGCGGCTTCTTGAGCAGGCAAGTTCAATTGATGGCAGATAGCTATAGCTGCTAAGGCGTTGCGCACATTGTGAATGCCGGGGATATGCAGTTCGACCTCGGCGAAGGGTTTCCCTTGCCAGTTTGCTTGAAAAGAATAAGCGCCATGAGGGTTTTTGGCAACTTGACCGGCATGGTAGGCGGCTTGGGAGGCAAAGGGGGAAATTTCGAGGGCATACCCATATCGTTTCGGTTGATGCCCGAGGTGTGAGAAGAGACGACGCACCCCTTCGTCTTCAAGGCATGCAATCAGGACGCCATCTTTCATAAGGCGGTTAGCAAAATGTTCAAAGGCAGCTTCGAACTGGCGCGGGGTGGGATAACAGTCTGGATGATCATACTCAATATTGGTAATGATGGCATAGCTTGGTTGTAGCCCAAGGAACATTCCATCATATTCATCGGCTTCGATGACAAAATAGTCACCTTTACCGGCGTGGGCGTTGCGTTTTAAGTCAACCGACATGCCACCAATGACATACGAAGGATCCAGACCTAGCTGAGTAAGGATCCAAGCCAGCATTGCCGTGGTTGTGGTCTTTCCATGTGTGCCCGCAACGGCGATGGCCTTCTGTTCCCCAATGAGGTGAGGGAGAAATTCAACTCTCCTGAGAACGGGGATGCCCGCTGCATGGGCTGCTTGCACCTCGACATTGTCATCGGGGATCGCAGAGGAACGGATTACCAAGCGGGCATTCGTGAGATTGTTGGGGTGGTGACCAAGGCTGACTTGAATCCCTTCTTCGCTCAGTTCTTGTGCTAACGGAGACCAAACGCGGTCGGACCCGCTCACCTGTACACCACGTTCATGGAGAATGCGGGCGATGGCGGAGAGACCGCTGCCACCTATGCCGATGAAATGAATGCGATCAGCTTGCATGACCATCAGATAAACACCACCAAAACAAAGAGTGCAAATAGGATGACT